>JAXGWN010000054.1:0-8351 GCA_040773285.1 Bacillota bacterium | reverse complement strand
GGTGGAGATCCTGAAGGTTCTGTACCGGAAGGCGGACATCCTGATTCTGGACGAGGCCACGGCGGTGCTGACCCCCCAGGAGGTTCAGGACCTGTTTGCTGTAGTGAAGCAGCTGACCCGGGAGGGAAAATCCATCCTGATCATCACCCACAAACTGGAGGAGGTCATGAACCTCTCCAACCGGGTGACCGTTCTCCGGGACGGGAAAGTGGTGGGGAACGTACGGACGGAAGAGACCGATCCCAACCAGCTGGCCAACATGATGGTGGGCCGGGACGTTCTGTTCAATTACTGTGAAAAGGATACCACAGCCGGGGAGGTGCGGATGGCCGCCCGGGGGCTGACGGTGATCGATAAAAAAGGGGTTAAGCGGGTGAAGAACCTGACCTTTGAACTGCACTCCGGGGAGATCCTGGGGATTGCCGGGGTGGACGGCAACGGACAGATCGAACTGTCCGAGGCCCTGACCGGCATGATTCCATTCCATGAGGGAACGGTGGAGATCGGGGGAAAACAGTTAACCCATCTGAAGCCCCGGGATGTGTACGAATCCGGGGTGTCCCACATTCCCCAGGACCGGCAGCATACCGGTCTGGTAATGCAGCTGCCCATTAAGATGAATCTGATTCTTACGGATCACTACAAGGAACCTTATTCCAAGAATATGGTGATCAATGAGAAGGTGGTGACCCGGCACGGGGAGGACATGATCCGGGAGTACCGGATCAAGGCGCCCGGAGGCGAGGTGCCGGCCCGGGAACTGTCCGGAGGAAACCAGCAGAAGATCATTCTGGCCCGGGAGATCTGCCGGGAACCGGACATTCTGGTGGCGGTACAGCCCACCCGGGGTCTGGACATCGGGGCCACGGAGTTTGTGCGGCAGAAGCTGATCGACCAGCGGGACCGGGGCTCTGCGGTGCTGCTGGTGTCCACGGAACTGGATGAGATCCTGCAGGTGGCCGACCGGGTGGCGGTGATGTACGAGGGAGAATTCATGGGCGTCTTCTGCAAGGGAGAGGCCACCATCAGTGAGATCGGTCTGATGATGGCGGGATCCCGCCGGGTGACCGATGCGGCCGGGGAGGTAGAGGCATGACAGAAAAGAAATTTGACTTCAGCCGCAAGGCGTCCCGGGGCCGGCTCATGCAGGTGCTCAATCCCCTGATCGGAATTACCCTGGGCCTTCTGGTGGGGGCGCTGTTCATTGCCTCCCAGGGGGTAAACCCCCTGACCGCCTATTACTATCTGCTGGAAGGGTCCGTGCTCAGCTGGTACACCCTGTCCAGTTCCCTGGTAAAAACCATTCCCCTGGCCTTCACCGGGCTGGCGGTCTGCTATTCCTACCGGGCCGGAATCTTCAACATCGGGGCGGAAGGCCAGGTGTACCTGGGAGCCATCGGGGCCACCATCGTGGGCCTGTACGTGGACCTGCCCATGCTTCTGCACATTCCCCTGGCCATCATCGCCGGCGGAATTCTGGGAGGGCTGCTGGCCTTCCTGCCGGGGTACCTGAAAGCCTATAAGGGGATCAATGAGATTGTTGTGACCATGCTGATCAACTACATTGCCCTCTATTTCCTCAGCATGGTGGTGCAGGGTCCCCTGAAGGAGCCCAACAGCTTCTTCCCCCGGTCCCTGCCTCTGGCGGAGAGCACCCGGTTCGCGATGATTCCCGGCAGCAACCTGCACACCGGGGTGTTCATCGTCCTGGGTCTGGCCATCTTCCTGTACTGGTTCTTCAACCGGACCACCTACGGATTCAAGATGGAGGCCGCCGGATACAACCCCCGGGCCCTGCATTACGCCGGGGTGGATGTGCGCCGTCTGCTGACCAACGTAATGATCACCTCCGGCTTCATTGCCGGAGCGGCCGGAGCGGTGGAGATCATGGGGGTCCACGGCCGCCTGATCGAGAACTTCTCGGTGGGCCTTGGCTACGACGCCATTGCGGTGGCCCTGCTGGCCAACCTGAATCCCCTGGGGGCCATGCTGTCGGCGTTCTTCTTCGGAGCCCTGAAGACGGGAGCCAACAGCATGCAGATTGCCACCGGGATTCCCGTATCCTTCGTGTACATGGTACAGGCCATGGTGATTCTGTTCGTGATCGGGTCCACGGCGTTCCCGCGGATCCTGAAGAAACTGGCCAGAAACAGGAGGGTGAGACAGAATGGATAAATACATACAGGCGTTTCTTACCGCCGAGTTTCTGGGCAACAGCCTGCGGTTTGCCACCCCGCTTCTGCTGGCGGCCATGGGGGGTGTGGTGAACGAACGCTCCGGGGTTCTGAACCTGTCCATGGACGGCATGATGCTGGTGGGGGCCTTTGCCGGATTTGCCGGCAGTTATTTCACCGGCAGTGCCTGGATGGGGATCCTGATCGCCATCATCAGCTGCATGATCCTGGCGCTGGTGCACGCCTTCTCCACGGTGACCTTAAGCCTCAACCAGGTGATCGTGGCGGTGGCCATCAATACCTTTGCCATGGGGGTGACCAGTTCGCTGCTGCGGACCTTCTTCGGGACGGATACCAACGCCCTGCGGTCCCCGGGCTTCACCGATGTGCCCTGGCCGCAGTTCCTTAAGGACCTGCCCATCCTGGGAGACATCTTCTTCAAACAGACCGTGTTTGTCTACATCGCTCTGTTCTCGGTGGGAGCCATCTGGTGGATGTTCTATAAGACCACCTGGGGCCTTAAGCTGCGCAGTGTGGGGGAATACCCCAAGGCGGCCGCCACCATGGGGGTCAGCGTGAGCAAAGTACGGTACGTGGCGCTTCTGTTTTCCGGCCTGATGGCCGGGATTGCCGGAGCGGCGCTGTCCATAACGGGACTCAACACCTTTGTGGACAACATGACCGCCGGGCGGGGCTTCATTGCCTTTGCCTGCATCATCTTCGGAAAGTTCAATCCACTGGGAGCGGCCGGCGGAGCCCTGATGTTCGGGATGGCCACCGGAGCCCAGCTGAGGCTGCAGGCCATCGGCACGTCCATTCCTTACCAGCTGCCGATTATGTTTCCGTACATCATTACTCTGATTCTGCTGATCGTGATCGGGGCCGGAGCGGTGCCTGCCGCCTGGGGATCCCCCTATTACGAGGATGAGGAGTAAGTAGTCAGACGGATTATGGGGAGGAGGCTTAGGCCTCCTCTTTTTCCGCTATAATGGAGAAAAAAAGGAGGAATCATCAATGGTAAAAGTACTTGGAATCTCATCCAGCCCCCGGAAGGCCGGGGGAACGGATACTGCTGTGCGGGAGGCCCTTAAAGGTGCAGCCCTGGTGGAGGGAGTGGAAACGGAGTATGTATCCCTCCATGGAAAGGAGCTGCGGCCCTGCATCCACTGTGACCTTTGCCTGCGGAAAGCCAACCGCTGTGTCCATGATGGGGACGATGTGGCCGATATCATTCAGAAAATGTTTGATGCGGACGGAATCATTGTGGGTTCCCCTGTATACGACATGACCTACAACGGACAGCTGGCCTGTCTGTTCAACCGTTTCCGCAGCCGCTCCCACGATCTGAACCTGGATCCCCGCCCCTTTGCCAGCAAAGTGGGGGGAGCCCTGGCCGTGGGAGGCAGCAGAAATGGAGGACAGGAGTACACGGTGGGGGCCATCCTCAATTTTTTCATGACCCAGTCCATGAGTGTTGTGGGAGGGGAAAAATGGGAGAATACCGGGTCCTACATATACTCTGCGGATCAGAGGCACTGGAAGGAAAACCATGATCCGGAAGGACTGGAGACCGCCCTTCATCTTGGCCGCAGGGTGGCCCAGGTGACCCGCATCGTCCGGGCCAACCCCACGGACATCGTTCTGAGATAGGCAGCGTTATGAAAACACTGTATACGAATGGAACGTTCCTGACCATGGACCCGGAGTCCCGGATCCTGAGCGGTGGAGCCATGGTGGTGGAGGATTCCCTGATTCTGGCCCTGGATCGTGAGGACATGCTGCGCCGGGAACACCCGGAGGCAGAGGTCCGGGATCTTAAGGGGCGGCTGGTGCTTCCCGGCCTGATCAACAGCCATATCCATCTGGCCCAGAGTCTGTTCCGGGGCATGACGGACGATATGACCATTGAGCCCTGGCTGTTTCAGCGGATCTGGCCTCTGCAGGCAGCCCACGACACGGACACCTTCCTGGCCGGAGCCCGTCTGGCCATGCTGGAAATGATGCTGACCGGAACCACCACCTTTGTGGAGTCCATGATCATCCACTACGGGCTTGACGAACTGCTTCAGGAGGTGGAGGCATCCGGGATGAGAGCCCGGCTGGCACGGGTGGTGATGGAGCCCAGGGAAGGGAGCCTGCTGCCTGCCAGGCTTACGGAAACCTTTGATACCGGTCTGGAGGAGGCTCTCCGGGTACGGAAACTGGTGAAGGATCCCCTGCGCACGGATATCTGGCTGGGGCCACGCTGGACCGGCATGTATAACCCGCTGCTTCTTAAAAAGACCGTGGAAGCCATGGACAGTTATGGACTGCGGGCCACCATGCACTATGCGGAAAGTCCGGAGGATGTGGATGCCATCCGGCAGGACACAGGGCTTTCCCCCATGCAGTTTGCCCAGGATATGGGGCTTACGGACCGTGAGATGCTTCTGATCCACTGTACCTATCTGGATCCGGAGGATCCCCGACGGCTGGGCGGGCACAAAGCTTCCCTGGCCCACTGTCCTTCTTCCAGCATGAAGATGGCCTTTGGATATGCAGATGTGCCTGTTCTGCTGGAAACCCATACTCCGGTGGGTCTGGGAACCGATGCAGCTGCCTGCAACAATGGAAATGACCTCTTTACAGAAATCCGGGGGACTGCACTTCTGCATAAGTTCAGAGCACAGGATCCCGAGGTGCTCCCGGCGCGGCAGGTGCTCCGTATGGCCACATCTCTGGGAGCCAGGGCTATCTTTGAACCGGATCATCTGGGGTGCCTTCTGCCCGGCCGCAGGGCGGATTTCATTACGGTGGATCCGTCCTGGGCAGCTCCCCTGCCGGAAGGCGCCTGGGAGTCTGCCCTGGTATATTCCCTGAACGGACGGGATGTCCGGGATGTTTACGTGGACGGGCGCCAGCTGGTGCGGGAAGGGGAAAGCCTGATTTACGATCAGGAGAAGGTCCGGTCGGATGCCCGCCGGGCCCTGGAATTACTGAGACAGAGAACGGGACTTTGAGATAGTCAGTACATAATCGAGAAAAAGCCGCCTGCAGGCGGCTTTTTTGTAGGCAATAATATGGACTGAAACAGGCAGAATAGAACCGGTGCCTGTATCGGGGGTTATTCTGTTCCGGATTCAGTGCGCTCTTCGGGGAGGCATGTGGATGACCCGGCGGCGGGAAACCGCAGTTCCACCCGGAACTGGTCCCCGTCAATGAAGACCTGTAAGGTGCCGCCACTGGCCCGGGTGAAACTTTCCGCAATGGAAAGGCCAAGTCCGGTGCCTCCGGCCCCCTGGGATGCGTCTCCCCGGGAGAATCTCCGGAGTACCTCGTCGGCGGTGAAGTCCATTTCATAACCGGCCGTATTTATGATCCGGGCACAGACGGTTTCTCCGCTCCGGGCCAGTTCCAGAAAGATCCGGGTCCCAGGCTGAGAGTAGGTAAGGGCGTTGTCCAGGAGGTTCTGAAACACGCGGTAGAGCCGGGAGCCATCGGATAGGATCAGGTGGGGTTCCTCCGGAAGCCGGGTTTTTATGGTCAGCCCGCTTGCTCGGATCCGGTCCTCCATATCCCCCAGGGTCTGACGCAGCAGGCGCCCAAGATCCAGTTTCTCCAGGTTCACCGGCAGGTTCCCGCTGGTGCCCCGGGCCAGATCAAACAGGTCGGAGATAATTTTTTGGAGCCGCTCCGATTTGTCTGCCAGTATCCTTACGTATTCCCGGGACTCTTCCCCCAGTTCTTCCTGCCGGCTGAGAAGATCCACGTAACTGATCAGGGAGGTAAGGGGTGTTTTCAGATCGTGGGAAACGTTGGTGATCAGATCCACTTTCAGCCGTTCGGCCCGCAGTTTCTCCTCCAGAGACTCATTCATTCCCTGCTGAATCTCCTGGTAGGTTTTCCGGTTTCCACTGATATAGGCATAGACCAGCAGGACTTCCAGCAGGATGGGCAGGAAGAAAAGCGGGGTGGCCACTGCCAGGGTCAGCAGGAAGAAAAGAACCAGCACCAGGGACAGCACAATGAACAGGGTCTGCCGGTAGAACAGGGAACGGGTCAGGGGAAAACCGGAAAAGGCACTGCCATCAAAGAGGGAGCGGAAAAATCTGGTGACGCTCCTGACCAGGGTTCCCAGCAGGCTGTGGGACAGGAAGGTTCCGGCTTTCAGTTTCCGGACCAGGGCCAGCCAGATGAATCCGCACAGGGTGATGGCGGTCACGGACAGGACCATGGCGCCGCCCAGGCGAATCATCCCTGCCATCGAGGGAAAGAAGAGCCGGGCCATAAGCACCAGCCATACCGGCAGGACCGTCAGCAGCCCAAGAACCAGAAACTCCGTCCAGATCCGGTCGGTTTTCCCGGGATGCAGCCGGTCGTCCCCGGGACGCCGTCCGGTTACCGCGGTGAGATAGACAATGAGGATCAGGGACAATACCAGACCTGCTGCCAGGCCGGCCACCCGGGGAATCAGGTACTGCCGGTCCTGCTGCCAGCGGGTTTCACCGCGGACCAGGGCATCTTCCGGGAAAGCCAGGTGGACTTCCCTTACCTCCGCCGGAAATCCGGCCTGAATCCGGGAAAGAACCATTTCGTCGGCCGGCCGGATCCAGCGGCCATCCAGGTAGGCAATATGCCCGGTACCAAAGCGCCGGAAGGATTCCTCCGTGGCCGGACGCACACTGGAGACCGGACCGTCCTCCGTTATCATCAGATAATGGAAGTCTTCCGCTGCCCCTGGATTCTGCAGTCGCTCCAGGGCAGGATATACCAGTTCCCGGGCAAACCGGGGGCTTTCCATGTAGCCGGAATACATAAGAACCTCGGGATCCGGCGGGTCGTCCGACAGAAACAGAAGTCCATAGGAAATGACTGCGGACAGCAGGAACACGGCCAGCAGGAAGGCTGCTGCCTTCACTCCGGACATTCTAAAGATACTTCTCAATTTTGTAGCCAATACCCCACACCACCTTCAGATATTTTGGTTCCCTGGGATTGATTTCGATTTTCTCCCGGATCCGCCGGATATGAACCATGACGGTGTTCTCCACCGCATGGGCCGGCTCCGGCCAGACACTTTCATAGATCTGCTCCGCGGAAAATACGATGCCCGGATGCTCCATAAGAAACTTGAGGATCCGGTATTCCGTGGCGGTGAGCCGGACCGGCTCACCGTCCACCCACAGCTGCTTTTCTGCTGTGTCAAGACTTAAGCCACCGCTGACCAGCCTCCCCGGAGAGTACTGTCCGCCCCGGTCCCCTCCCAGCTGCAGATATCGCCGCAGCTGGCTGCGGACCCGGGCCAGCAGTTCCTGGGGATTAAAGGGCTTGGTGACATAGTCGTCCGCCCCCATGGAAAGCCCCAGAATCTTGTCGCTGTCCTCCGATTTGGCGGACAGAAGGATTACCGGAATGTTCCGGTCCGAGCGTAGCTTCATCAGGGTGGACAGACCGTCCATCCGGGGCATCATGATGTCAAGAATCAGCAGGTGCACCGGAGAATCCTGCAGGACGGACAGGGCCTCCATGCCGTCCTGGGCAGTTACCACCCCATAGCCCTCCTCCTGCAGAAGTTTTTTCAGTGCACCGGCTATCTCCCGGTCATCGTCCACCACCAGAATCTGTGACTGTTCCATTGGACATCTCCTTTCCCGGAAACCTGAAGCAAGTATGCACCCTGAATCTTACATCCCGGTGCAGAAAAGTCTTACGGAAATCTTAAGAAAAAGCGGCAGCCCGGAAGGACTGCCGCAGAGCCCCCGTCAGGAGGAGGCCTTATAGTTGTCGGAATCGCCGGATTTGGGCAGGGTCAGTTCCTCCCGGTCCCCGATCAGGGGAAAAATCCCGAAACTGTTCAGGGTGTCGATGACGCCTCCTGTGATGGTAAGTCCGGCGCGGAGGTTCTGCTGATTCCCGATGGCCTTCACAGAAATGGGATAGGACACGGGAATATTATTGATGGTGATGTAGTACTCTGAAGAAAATACGCTGGTTCCGATTTGGGTGCGGCTGGTGATCCGGTAGTCGTTTACCGTGATGGCTTCCGCTCCGCTGTTCCACAATTCGTTGACTATGTCCAGCAGTTCCAGATGAATGATGGGGGAATTGGCATCCAGCAGCACCTCAATTCCCGGTCCGGTTACCGCCACATCCCCGTTGAACAGCTGGATCCGTTCCAATTCCTTCAGAATGCTCTCC
>JAXGWN010000053.1:0-8394 GCA_040773285.1 Bacillota bacterium | reverse complement strand
CTTCCATTGCTCTATTCGGATTTCTGGTGGCGCTTTCCGGGATCGGGAACCGCAGTGCAATTATTGCTCTGGTGATTTATGGAGTGCTGCCGGTCATCCGCAATACGTACACCGGTATTATGACGGTGGATGATCAGATTATCGAATCGGCTGTGGGAATGGGCAGCACACAGAGGCAACTGCTGCTGCGGGTTCAGCTACCCCTGGCCATGCCGGTGATTATCACAGGGGTCCGCACCATGGTGATCATGACCATCGCCCTGGCCGGAATTGCCAGTTTTATTGGAGCCGGTGGTCTGGGTGTGGCCATCTGGCGGGGCATTACCACCAACTTTCCTGAAATGACGGTTGCCGGCAGTCTGCTGGTGGCCCTGTTGGCCATTGTGGCCGATCTGTTGCTGGGTCTGCTGGAATCCGGACTGAACAGGCGGATTCTGGGGAAAACCCCACAGGAGGGAAAATGAAATGAAGAAAAAAATAATCTGTACTGGTCTCTGCCTCATTCTGCTTCTGGGAATTTTTACCGGGACATCCTGCAGTTCCGGCAGCCGGGGAACCGTGGTGCTGGCCTCCAAGCCCATGGCAGAACAATATATACTGGCGGAAATTCTTGCCTGGCTGATTGAGGAGAAAACCGGCCTTCAGGTGGAGAAAAAACTGGGCATCGGGGGAGGAACGTCCAACATTCATCCCGGCATGATATCGGGAGAGATTGATCTGTATCCGGAGTACACCGGAACCGGCTGGCTTTTTGTACTGAAGGAGGAGCTGATCAAGGATCCGGACGAACTGTATCAGGCGGTGAAAGAAGCCTACGAAACTGAATACGGGATCATCTGGAGCGGCCTGTACGGATTCAATGATACCTTTGGACTGGCCATGAAAGAAGAGGATGCCCAGCGCCTCAACATCAGGACCTACACGGATCTGGCCCGGGCCAGCGGGGAACTGTCCCTGGGGGCGGAGTATGACTTTTATGAACGGGAGGACGGATATCCGGGGCTGGAGGAATTATATGGATTTAACTTCGACCGGAAGGCTGAACTGGACATTGGACTTAAATATGAGGCCATCGGTTCCGGTCAGGTGGACGTTATCAACATCTTCTCCACGGACGGCAGGCTCCGCGAGTTTAACCTGAGGGTGCTGGAGGACGACAGGAATTTCTTCCCCTCCTACCACGCAGCGACCCTGATCCGTCGGGAGACACTTGAGAAGCATCCTGAACTGGCAGATGTGCTGGCGCTTCTGGACGGCACCATCGACAACCAGGAAATGACCGAGATGAACTATCTGGTGGAGGTGGAAAACATGGATCCCGCAGAGGTGGCCGAGGACTTTCTTATCCGGGAAGGCCTCATATGAGTTCCGGGATTATTCTGAACGGCATCAGGAAGGCCTTCATTCCGGAAGTCCCGGTGATCGATGATCTGAGCCTTGCGATTGAACCGGGGGAGCTGGTGGTACTTCTGGGGCCATCGGGCTGTGGTAAAACCACGCTGCTTAAGATGATTAACCGTCTGACGGAACCGGACTCCGGAACCATTGAGGTGGACGGCCTGGATATCCGGCAGTGGGATCCGATTGAACTGAGAAGAAGCATAGGGTACGTGATCCAGCAGATCGGGCTTCTGCCCCATCTGACGGTGGAAGACAATCTGACTTATGTCTTGCTCCTGAAGAAGACAGGCCGGGTTCAGCGGCACAACCGGGCTCTGGAACTGATGGAACTTCTGAATTTCGGACCCTCTATGCTGAGCCGTTACCCCTGGGAACTAAGTGGCGGACAGAAACAGCGGATCGGGGTGGCCCGGGCCCTGGCGGCAGATCCGGGGATCATCCTGATGGACGAGCCGTTTGGCGCCGTCGATGAGATTGCCCGGGCAGCCCTGCAGACCGAACTGAAAGAACTGCACCGCCGCCTGAAGAAAACCATTGTGTTCGTCACCCACGATATCCGGGAGGCGTTCATTATGGGGACCAGGATCGTTCTCATGAACCAGGGAAAAATTGAACAGGAGGGAACGGCAGAGGACCTGGTCTTTCGTCCGGCCAACGGATTTGTCCGGACATTTTTTGGAACCCGTGGTTTCACGGCAACGCTGGATGAACAGGTTCTCCGGGATCTGCACCGGGACATTCTGGACGGATCCCGAAGTCTTGACAGTCTCTACGCCTGCCTGAAGGGAAGAGAAACCGGGGAACCTGACCGCCAGCCGGACCACTGATTCCTGGAGCAATCGGTACTTCATGAACGCAAAGGGCAATCCCTGACCAGGGATTGCCCTAACCTGTTGGCCGGTTCAAACGGGTTCTGACAGGGAATAATGGAAAGATTCGCAAGGGCTCCCTATCGGGGAATGGTGAAAAGGAAACTCTTCAGGAAGCCGTTTGGGGGAAACATTGTGGGGAAGGTTACCGTCTGAGTTATCCAGGGGTGATGAGTGTGCGATGGAAAATGAAAATTGTGCTGGTGATTCTTACCGGCATTTTTATGGTGACGGTTTCACCGGCTTCCGCCAGTTATGGGGTACGGTATGACTATGAAGGGCACTGGGCGGAACAGACTATCCGCACCTGGATTGAGCGGGGAGACCTGACCATGTACGGGGATGGTACCTTCCGTCCGGACCAGCCGGTGACCCGGGCGGAACTGCTCAGCCTGATCAACCGGATGTTCTCCCTGGCAGGGGACGCTCCAGTACCGTTTCCCGACGTAAGCGTGAGCGACTGGTATTACGGGGAGGTGTCGGCAGCCCTGGAAGCCGGATATATAACCGGTGAAAGTTCCGGTCTGTTCCGCCCGGAACGTCCGGTGACCCGGGAGGAGGCCGCTGCCATGCTGGGGAGACTGATTTTTCCCGGGATGGAAGTTTCCGGGGAACTGCCCGGATCCCTGTGGGATCTGAACCGGGCCGGAGACTATTCCCGGGGATATCTGGAAGACCTGGTGGAGCAGGAACTGATGGAAGGATACCAGGACAAAACCGTGAGACCGGATCAGGAACTGACCCGGGCCGAGGCGGTTACCCTGCTGGAGCGGGTGGGGGTCCGTCAGAATCTGGGAACCCCCTGGTACCGGGACCGGGTGGTGGTACTGATGTACCACAGTCTGCGGACCGACTATCAGTATGACCACTGCATACATCAGGAGGTATTTCTGGAGCACCTCCGTATGCTTACCTCCTCCGGGTTCAACCTGATCCGCCTTGAGGACTTCATGGAATTTCTGGACGGAACCTCCGGAGTTCCTCCCAATGCGGTTCTCATCACCTTTGATGACGGGTATGAGGATTTCTACCGGCTGGCCTGGCCTCTCCTTAAGGAGCGTGAGATTCCAGCCACCATGTTTATGATCACCTCCACCATCGGGGACAAGGACGGGTATAATCCGAAACTGGACCCCGCCCAGATGGAGGCAGTTTCACAACTGGTTTCCTTTCAGAGTCACAGCCATGACGGGCACCGCTACGTTCCGGCAGTGGAAGGTGGGGAGGATGCCTTTCTGGTGACCCGGATCCGTCCCGAGGAAGGTCTTCACGAATCAGCGGAAGAATACATTGAGAGAGTATCCGGAGATCTGAGGACCAGCCGCCAGGTGCTGGACCGGTTACTGAGCCAGAGGACCCGGGCCCTAGCTCCTCCCTATGGCCGCAGCAGCAGGACCCTGCAGGAACTGGCAGTGGAGTCGGGATTCGATTTTCTGTTCACCATCCGGCCGGGAGTGGCCGGAGCGGATACTGACCCCTTAAGCATTCCCCGGATCAATGCCGGGTATTCCTCCATCCGGGGGACCGATCTGAAAAACCGGATTCTGTCCGCTGTGCGGGTACATTCCGAACAATAAGGGGACCGTTCCGGGTGTTTATGAAATAAAAAATGACCATATGGTCATTTTTTTATGGGAAATAACTGTACCTAGGACTATAATATAACTGAATAATAAACAGTTGTTTTCTATTGGAGGCAGACATGGCACAGGTACTGAAAGAAAAAATCCGTCAGAACATTCTGCGGGCCGCAGCCAGTGAGTTTCTCGAACACGGTTATCAGGGGAGTTCCATGCGCAATATTGCCCGGGCCGCCGGGATCACGGCGGGGAATCTTTACCGTTACTATGAAAGCAAGGACAGCCTGTACGAGGCGATCATCCGGGAGCCCTGGCTGGAACTGAACAGGATCATCGGGGAGAGAACCAACCATCTGATCCGGCTCAGTGAGGCACCCTCCGAGGAGTCCATTCATGGATTTCCCCGGGAGGAGGTGGAAAGCCTGGTGCAGGACATCTCCGGTGATGTGGCCAGGCTCCTGAGAACCAGCAGTCCGGGAATTCTGATACTTTTGCAGGATGACCGGGAAGACGAGCGGGAGGAAAGCCGTTATGCGGTAATCCGCTGGTTCCGTATCCTTTTCGGACTGCTGTTCCGGGACCGGAGACTGGCCCGGTATCTGGCCTTCGGGTTCATGGAAAGCATTATCCGGGTGGCCCTTGAAGAAGAGGATCCCCGGGAGAGCATCGAAAAACTGGTGAGGTTTTATCTGGTCAGGGAGGATCTGCAATGAGAACTGTATTGAGGTTTCCTTCGGTCATCCTGATTCTGGCGCTTCTCATTCTGGTGCAGGGAACGGCAGGATGCACGGAGCAGGCACCGAAGGAGGAAGAAAAGGAACGGACCGTCCGGACACGGGTGGTTGCCCTGGAGGAACAGCGGGAGGTTATAAGGTATCTGGGTACCGTGACTCCGGCAACCAGCTGGAATCTGGCCTTCGCCCTGGGTGGGCGGGTGGAGAGCATTCCGGTTCAAAAGGACCAGGAGGTAAGTGCCGGCCAGGTGCTGGCCCGGCTGGACCCTACCGGGCAGGAACTAAATCTGGACCTGGCAAAACAGCAGATCCGGCAGGCGGAAACCGGTCTGCAGAAAGCAACAGAGGCAGCAGAATTTTACCGGGACCAGCTGGAACGGCTGAAGAGACTTGAGGGAGAGGGAGCGGTGGCAGCCCGGCAGGTGGACGAGATGGCCCTGAAACTGGATCTGGCCCTGGGAGACGTCCGGCAGGCCCAGGCCGCACTGGAACAGGCCCGTCTGAACCGGTCCCTGGCCTCTGAAGGGGCCGCGGAAACCAGCCTGCAGGCCGACACAGATGCCGTGGTGGCCGCCATCCTGGTGGAGGAAGGGGAGATCACCGGAGCCGGGGTGCCGGTTCTGGTTCTCCACAGCCTGAACCGGATGATCCGTCTGGGAGTGAACGCTGCGGATGCTGCCCGGATTCAGCCGGGGAGTCCGGCGGTCCTTGTGGCGGGCAGCAGCAGTATGGAGGGTAAGGTGCTGAGTGTATCCTCCCTTCCGGATCCGGTTACCCGCACTTATATGGTGGAGGTGGCCGATCCCGGAACCGGGCTTATGCTGGGGGAAACCTGCCAGGTGGAACTGGACACGGGTACACTGAGCGGTATCTGGCTGTCCGTATCCGAAATTCTGCAGGATGGTCAGGACTATGTTTTTGTGGTGCGTCAGGACCGGGTGGTCCGGCAGAACCTGACCCTGAAGGAGATATCCGGATCCCTGGTCCGGGTGGAGGGACTCAGCCCCGGGGATGAAATCGTGGTGGAGGGGCACAGCACTCTGACCGAAGGAGCCAGAATCGTCCGGGAGGAGGATCCCTCATGACCGGTCTGATCCGGGCCGCCATCCGGGAACGGAAGGTGACCATCCTTCTGTCCCTGGTGTTGCTGGGCTTCGGGAGTTCCACTTATTTCCAGCTGCCCCGGCAGGAAAATCCGGACACCTCCAGTCCGGCAGCCCAGATTGTCACAGTGTATCCCGGAGCCTCGGCCCGGGATGTGGAGAGTCTTGTCACCCGGCCTGTGGAGGATGTGGCTGCCACACTGGATGGAATTGATTTCATCAGATCCTATTCCTATGATGACCTGTCCGTGGTGATCGTAATGCTCAACTACGATGTGGACTACCGGGAGCAGTGGGATACCCTGCGGACCGGTCTGGATACACTCGGCAATTCCCTGCCCTATGGAGCCATGGCCCCGGCAGTGGATACCAGGCTTACAGAGTCTGCCGGGGTGATCCTGGCAGTCAGGGGGGAAGGCTATTCCCTGGAGCAGCTGAACCGCCATGCCCTGAACATAAAGGACCAGCTGACCGGCGTGGAGGGAATCCGGAAAATAGAGGTTCTGGGCGAACCTGACCGGGAGCTGCTGGTTCTGGCGGATCCGAAATCCCTGGAGAAACTGGGGCTTTCTCTGGAAGATGTTTTCAATGTGCTGCAGGCCCAGAGTGTGGTGATTCCTCCTGGGACACTTCGGAGCGGACAGGACAAACTGGGGGTACGGATCCCCTCCCTGGCGGATTCTGCCGGTGCAGTGGAGGATCTGGTGATTACGGCCTCCCCGGAGACCGGAGCAGTGGTCCGCCTCCGGGAAGTGGCACAGGCCGAATTTGTCTATGAGGAAGCCGATACCACTTACCGCCATAACGGCCAGGAAGCCATGCTGATCAGCCTTTACTTCAAGGAAGGGCAGAACATGGTGACGTCAGGGCAGGAGATACGCCGTACCCTCGCCGGTCTGGAGGAGAGAATGCCCGGGGGTATCACCGTGGAAGAGGTCACATTTTTGCCGGAGGATGTCAGCCGGGCCGTGGACGGATTTGCCCTGAATCTTCTGCAGGGAATGGTGCTGGTGGTCCTGGTGGTGCTGGCCGGCATGGGCAGGAAGAATGCCCTGGTGGTCTCCCTGTCCATCCCCCTCTCGGTGGCTGCCACCCTGGTGGCCATGGGATTTATGGGAGTGGAACTGCAGCAGGTTTCCATTGCGGCCCTGATTCTGTCTCTGGGGATTCTGGTGGACAACTCCATCGTGATTGCCGATGCGGTCCAGGTAAAACTGAATCATGGACTTCCACCCCGGGAGGCTGCTTTGGAGGGGGTCCGGGAGCAGATGATCCCGGTGCTGTCCTCCACCCTTACCACGGTGGTGGCCTTTGCCCCCCTGACGATACTGCCCGGAGAAGCCGGAGAATTCGTTAAAACCCTGCCCCAGGTGGTCATCACGGCCCTGTCCGCATCCTATCTGGTATCCATATTGGTGGTCCCTGCGGTGGCCAGCCGGTTTTTCCAACCGGCTCCCCCGGGACGGGACCGTCTGCACCGGGTGCGGGAGGGGTATCAGAGACTGTTGTCCGGAAGTCTGAACCATCCGGTCCGCTCCCTTTTGCTGGTGGCCCTCAGTCTGGCTGTTATTCTGTCCGGATCGGTCTTTCTGTCAGTGCGGATGTTCCCTTACGTGGATAAGGATCTGATTTATATCAATCTGCAGAGCGAAACCGGCGGGGACATCCGGAAGACGGCCGGTCTTCTTACCCGGGTGGAGGAACTGCTGGAGGAAGAACCGGAGATCACCTCAGTCACCAGTGCCCTGGGAGGAGGACTGCCCCGATTTTACATGACCGCCAGTTTTGTTTCCCCGGCGGAGGAGCAGGCCCAGGTGCTGTGCCGTTTTCAGCTGGACCGGCAGGGGAGGTTTTCCCGCCGGGAGGATCTGGCGGTACACCTGCAGGAAGTGCTGGACCGGGGGCTGACCGGAGGACAGGCCACGGTAAATCTGCTGGAAATCAACATCCCCGGACCGGACCTGGACGTACGGATCTCCGGAAATGTGCCGGAAGACGTGGAACAGGTGGCCGGCCAGCTGTACCGGGAACTGGCAGCCATGCCGGGCACCCTGGATGTCCGCAACGATCAGGGACGGCAGCGCTACCAGTACACCCTTCAGGTGGACCGGGATCTCAGCGCCACCTATGGATTGTCCGCTTACGATATCCAGAACCAGGCCAATCTGGCCCTGCGGGGCCGCCAGGCCGGGGTGATCCACACGGAAAACGACGTGAACGGGATCCGTCTCCGGGCGGACATCGAGGATGCGGCCGGACTTATGTCCCTGCAGATCCGGGCCTCCGGCAGCGGCCAACTGGTACCTCTGCGGCAGGTGGCCTCCCTGGAACTGACCGGGCGACCCGGAGCCATCACCCGGTACAACCGGCAGCCCATGGTCAGCGTCACTGCACGGGTGCACCCGGAGTATGGTGTCAGTACTTTGCAGCAGGCAGTGGAAGATGTCCTGGCCGGGCTGGATACCCGGGGGCTTTCCATCGCTTACGGTGGAGACCAGGAGACCATATCCAAGTACCTCACCGGCCTCATCAGTGCCGGACTGGCCGCCCTGGTGGCAGTTTACGTAATTCTTCTTATACAGTTCAACTCCCTGCGGCAGCCCCTGATCGTCATGGCGGCCATACCGCTATCCTTTATGGGGGTGGTACCGGCCCTGCTGCTGACCGGTACACGGTTTACCTTCACCGTGGGGCTGGGAGTGGCCAG
>JAXGWN010000052.1:0-8415 GCA_040773285.1 Bacillota bacterium | reverse complement strand
GTACCGGGAGGCGGAAATCCTTATAATGGACGAGCCTACGGCGGTACTGACTCCCACGGAAGTACAGACACTCTTCAAAGTGCTCAAGGACATCACGGCCCAGGGGAATTCCATAATTTTTATTTCCCATAAACTTTGGGAAGTGATGCAGATCACCGACCGGATCACGGTGCTTCGGGACGGAAAAAAGGTGGATACAGTCCTGTCCAGGGATATGACCAAAGAAAGCCTTGCCGAAATGATGGTGGGCCGGGAGGTATTTCTTCAGTATGATCACCCCCCCGTGGAAAAGGGCGAGCCGGTTCTTACTATGGAAAACGTGTCCTGCCGGAATGCCCTGGGAGTTGACACTCTGAGGAAAGTGAATCTGCAGGTCTGTCCCGGAGAAGTCCTGGGCGTGGCTGGTGTGGACGGAAATGGACAGAAGGAGCTGGCGGGAGTGATCCATGGCCTGGAGCCAGCGGTTGAGGGGAAAATCATTTTTGACGGCGAGGATGTAACCAGGTGGGATATTCTCCATCGCATCCGTCAGGGGCTGGGACACATTCCGGAGGACCGTCTCAGCACCGGTGTGGTGCCGGACTTCAGCGTTGCGGAAAATATGGTGCTGATCGAATATGCAGATGAGCCTTTCACTCACCATGGTTTTTACCGTCCGGACCGGGTGAACAGAAAAACTCTGGAGATGCAGAAAGAATACGACATCCGGATGTCCGGAATCCAGGTGCCCATCGGAAGTCTGTCCGGGGGCAACCAGCAGAAAGTTGTTCTGGCCAGGGAGATTGGCCGGGAACCCAAGCTTCTGATTGCCGCCCAGCCCAGCCGCGGTCTGGATATCGGGGCAACGGAGTTTACCCAGAAAAAGCTGATTGAGGAGAGGACCCGGGGACGGGCCGTAATTCTCATTTCCACGGATCTGGATGAGGTGCTGGCCGTATCGGACCGGGTGATCGTCCTGTACGAAGGTCAGATCATGGGAGAATTTGTGCCTGGCCAGTGCAGCATCGCAGAGATTGGACTCATGATGGCCGGAACCAGAAAAGACCAGGGGTCTTTCGGGGGGATGCAATGATGCTGAAAAGGAAAGATGGAGACATCCCCGGGAACCGGGAAGATACCATTAAGAACATGCTGGGGCTTCTGACCCCTTTGCTGGCGGTGTTTTTCTCCATTCTTGTGGGCGGCGTTGTAATCGCCATGGTGGGAGTCAATCCCATATATGCCTATCATCATTTGTGGTATGGGGCATTTGGAACAGTGAATAATCTGTCCGAAACACTGGTGAAGACCACACCGATGCTGATCGCCGGCACCGGCCTGGCCATTTCCTTTCGGAGCAACCTGACCAATATCGGAGCGGAAGGCCAGATGATCACCGGAGCCGTGGCAGCTGTTCTGACGGCCTTCGCCGTACAGTCCCTGCCTTCTGTAATGGCCATTACCCTGTGCCTGCTGGCCGGCTTTCTCGGGGGTGGATTCTACGGAGCCCTGGCCGGTTTTCTGAAAGCCCGCAAAGGGACTTCAGAAATTATCTCCACCATTATGCTGAATTATATCGCCATCAGTTTTCTGGGATATCTGCTGGACGGTCCCATGAAGGAGCCCGGTGGTTACTTCCCCCAGACCGCCCTTATGCCGGCAGCCACAGTGTTTCCCCGCCTTATTCCGGGAACCCGGCTGCACATCGGGATTCTTCTGGCGGTGGTTCTGTTGGTGGGGTACTACATTCTGATTTTCCGGCTTCCCCTGGGATATAGAATCCGGGCGGTGGGGCTGAATCCCAATGCAGCCCGGTATGCCGGTATCCGGGTGGAACGCCATGTGGTGATCGCCATGCTGCTGTCCGGAGGACTGGCCGGCCTGGCAGGAATGAGTGAGGTGTTCGGCCTTCATGGCCGGCTGTACAATGGATTTTCTGCGGGATACGGCTTCGATGCGGTGGCCATCGCCCTGCTGGGAAGACTCCATCCTCTGGGTGTTCCCCTGGCAGCCCTGTTTTTCGGGGCTCTTCGGGTGGGGGCCAATGCCATGCAGAATGCGGTACAGATTCCTGTGGCTGTGGTCTTCGTTATCCAGGGGGTATCGGTTCTGTTTATCCTGACGGATGTCCTGCTGCGGGAGAAGGTTCTTGATTTCCTGAAAAGCAGGAAAAACCGGGGCGGCATACCGTCCGGAATGGAGGTGGAGTAATGGACGTTCTCGGTGGAATTTCCCTGACCGGAGTCTTTGCCTCCATGTTCCGTATGGCAGCGCCCCTGCTGCTGGCCAGTCTGGGGGGACTGTTTACGGCCAGGGCAGGGATCATCAACCTGGCCCTGGAAGGGATCATGCTGACAGGCGCGTTTTCCGGATATGTGGGAGCCTATCTTACCGGAAGTCTTCTGGCCGGGGTCCTGAGCGCCATGGGCGGCGGGGTTCTGATGGCTCTGGTGCTGGGATACCTGTCCATTAATGCCCGGGCCAACCAGACGGTGGCCGGTGTGGGCATCAATATTGCTGCGCTGGGTATCACCAGTTATCTTTTTAAAGTGTTTTTTACCGGACAGGGACTTATGCAGGCTCCCACCTTCGGGACGCTGCAGATTCCCCTACTGTCCAGGATTCCCTTCATTGGAGGGGTTTTCTTCCGGCAGACGCTGCTGGTCTACATCGCATTCGCCCTGGTACCGGCGGTCTGGTACGTTTTGTACCGGACCCCCCTGGGGCTGGCCATCCGGGCCACCGGTGAGCATCCTCGGGCTGTGGATACCCTGGGAGGGAATGTGGTGCGTCTCCGGTACTTCAGTGTTGTGATGCTGGGCTGTCTGGCGGGACTTGGCGGAGCATGCCTGACCATCGGGCAGACCGGGGCTTTTGCTGAAAGTATCACAGCGGGCAAGGGATATATCGCTCTGGCCACGCTCATTTTCGGCCGGTTTACTCCGATTGGCTCTCTGGGATCTTCCCTGCTGTTCGGGTTTTCCGAGGGCCTGCAGCTGAGACTTCAGACGGCAGGGGCTACGATTCCCCACCAGTTTCTTACCATGCTGCCTTACCTGTTCACCATGGTGGCCCTGACCAGCTTCGTGAAACGCTCCAAGGCTCCGGCAGCCATGGGTAAGCCATACAGACAACAGGGATAGGAGAATGGACATGACCAAGGAAACCTGCGATATACTGATAAATAATGCTTTGGTGATGAACCCGGATTTCACTTTTTCCCGGGATACATCCATAGCGATCCGGGATAAACGGATCCTGAAAATTGGAAAGGATCTGCAACAGTTTTATCAGGCAGAAGAGACACTGGACGGCCGGAACCGGCTGGCCATGCCGGGACTCATTGATGGGCATACTCATCTGTCCCAGCAGCTGCTCCGGGGGATGATCTCCGATGAATACCCTATAATCTATCAGAGGTTCAATCTTCCGCTGGAAAGCAAACTGACCAGGGAAGAAGTGGCCCTTTCAGTGAAACTGGGCTGCCTGGAGATGATCCGTTCCGGAACCACCAGTTTTGCCGATGCCGGAAGCACCCACATGGATGCCTTTGTGGAAAGCGTGGAGGAGTCGGGACTCCGGGCCACCGTGACCCGTTCCACTTCAGATACCGGAGAGTTTCTTCCTGCGGAGATGGTGGATACCACCCAGGAAGGACTCAGGGAAAGCGAAGAGTTTTTCCGCACCTATCACAACCGGGGAGACGGACGGATCCGGGCCTGGTTTCAGTACCGGTCCATGGCTTCAGCCACGGACGAACTGATTGTGGGCCTGACCGAAATGGCCCGGGAGTATGACACGGGGGTGCATACACACATCAGTGAATATTCTGAATCGGTTCTGTATGCCCAGCGGACCCACCAGATGCGGGAAATTGAGTATCTGGACAGGTTGGGGGTTATGGGAAAAAATCTCCTTGCAGCCCACTGCCTCCTGATCAGTGAAAATGACATACGGATTCTGGCTGAGTCCGGCACCAAGGTGGTGCACTGCCCCAGAAGCAATCTGGGGAAGGCGGTTTCCAAGACTCCGTCCCTTCTCAGTCATGGGGTCAGTGTTGGGCTGGGTACGGACGGTACCGCCCATTCCGGACTCAGTATTTTCCGGGAGATGACGGCATTCCGTCATTCCCAGATCGTCACCAACGGTGTTCCTTTTCTGGACTTCTCCGTGATGAATTCCAGGATGCTGATGGAGCTGGCCACCATGGGATCTGCCCGGGCCCTGATGCAGGACCAGGATATCGGCTCCCTGGAGGAGGGGAAACTGGCCGATCTGATTCTGGTGGATCTTTCGGCGCCCCATATTACGCCCACCCACAACCTCCTGAATACTCTGACAGAGTCAGTGGGAACCGGGGACATCAGCGATGTGATGATCAACGGAAAACTGGTGATGCGGAACCGGGAGATTCTGACCCTGGATGAGGAACGGTTGTTGCAGGAGGCAGAGGGTCCTCTGAACCGCCTGAATGCAGCCAATGGCTGGCCGGATCATGCCCTGGCCGCCTGCCGTTAGGACCCCGTTATGAATTATGTAATCATAGTGGCCAATATTCTGGTGGGGGCCTCCATCGGGCTGTCCGGGATCGGAGGTTTCTTTCTTCCCATCATCTACACGGCGGTGCTGGGGATGGCAATGCCACCGGCTCTTACCCTCAGTTTCAGCGCATTCGTGGTCTCTGGCCTCATAGCCGCAGTCAGTTTTGTGAAAAGAGGATACTACAGAAAAGCTTTTGTGGTACCTCTTGCCCTGGGCTGTCTGGCCGGTGCCGTGGCTGGAAGCCGGATGAATGCGGTACTTCCCGTGAACCTCATTAAAACCATGCTCTATCTTGTGGTGCTGTTTTCCGGCTCCTATATGCTGATCCGGAAGTCCAACGGGGACTCAGGAGAGGAACTGCCTCCCGGACACATTCTGAACCGTTCCGGTTTTGCTCTGGTGCTGGGCATGGTGGTTGGAACCCTGGGTTCCCTGACCGGAGCCGGGGGAGCCTTTCTGCTGGTTCCGGTTCTGGCCGGGTTGGGGGAGAGAACCCACTATGCCGTGGGAATGGGGATACTGGGTAATATTTTTATCTCTGTACCTGCCTCGGTTCTCTATCTGACCCGGGTCAGCATGGAGGGAATTACGGGACTGCTGATTCTGGTTCTCATCACCCATGGGCTGGGAACCTGGGGCGGAAGTCTGCTGGTTCCCCGGGTGTCCCAGGTGCATCTGAAACGGGGTGTGGGATGGCTGTCCGTACTGTCTTCCCTGTTTCTCCTGATCCGTTTGTGGTTATAACGTAAACTCCGGGTACTCACTCCCCTGAGGAGGCACCGCCTGCCGGCCGGTGCCTCCTCAATATTCTTATGGCAGTACTGGTACCCCGATCGTTTCCGGCAGATAATAACCCGGTATGTGTCCCCGGTACAAACCGGTTTCCGGTGGATTGTCAGCATCTCCTGCCTGTGATAAAGTTCAGTTAAGGAACAGTTTTATTTCCATTAAGTGTTCTCCGGCCGGACCGGAAGCAGGAGGAACCGACATGCAGGATTACGAGAAACTGGGAGTATTTTATCTGGGAAAAACCCACAACCTGGAAACCGGGAAGGTGGAGGAGGAACCGGTACTTTTTAAGTCCAAGGATCTTACCACCCATGGGGTGATCATCGGGATGACCGGCAGCGGGAAAACCGGACTGGGGATCGGCCTTCTGGAGGAGGCTGCCCTGGATAATATCCCGGTGATTGCCATCGATCCCAAAGGAGACCTGACCAATCTGGCTCTTACATTTCCGGAACTGCGTCCGGAAGATTTCCGGCCCTGGATCAACGGGCAGGAAGCGGCCAATAAAGGGGCTTCCCCGGAAGAGTATGCGGCTGCCCAGGCGGAACTGTGGAAAAAGGGCCTGGCCTCCTGGGACCAGGACGGAGAAAGAATCCGGAAGCTGAAGGATTCCGCAGAGGTTACCGTATATACCCCCGGCAGTTCTTCGGGCCGGGCAGTCAGCGTTCTTCGCTCCTTTGAAGCTCCAGACACTGCCCTGCGGGAGGATGCTGACGGATGGAGGGATCTGCTGGACTCCACGGTCACCGGAATTCTGACTCTGGCCGGACTGGAGGTGGATCCCCTGACCAGCCGGGAACACATTCTGGTGAGCGGAATCCTGGATCAGATGTGGCAGCAGGGATCACCGGTAACCCTGGCCTCCCTGATCGGCCAGATTCAGACCCCGCCTATGGATAAACTGGGGGTCATGGATCTGGAAACTGTGTATCCCGCCAAAGACCGGTTTGACCTGGCCATGCGGCTTAACAATCTGGTGGCTTCCCCGGGCTTTCAGGCCTGGATGGAAGGGGACCCCCTGGATATCGGGCAGTTTCTTTATTCTCCGGAAGGAAAACCCCGGATCAGCGTTTTTTCCATTGCCCATCTTTCTGACAGTGAGCGGATGTTTTTTGTAAGTCTGCTGCTGGGAGAGATCGTGGCCTGGATGCGGACCCAGCCGGGTCCCGGGAGTCTACGGGCCCTGCTTTATATGGATGAAATTTTCGGGTATCTTCCCCCCACCGCCAATCCCCCGTCCAAGAAGCCGTTTCTGACTTTGCTGAAGCAGGCCCGGGCGTACGGACTGGGTTTGGTGCTGGCCACCCAGAATCCGGTGGATCTCGATTACAAGGCTCTCAGCAACGCCGGAACCTGGTTTATCGGGCGGCTGCAGACCGAACGGGATAAGGAGAGGGTACTGGCCGGCCTGGAGGGAGCCTCCCAGGGAGGGGGCTTTGACCGGGGCCAGACCGGCCAGATTCTGGCCGGTCTGGGGCAACGGGTATTCTATCTGCACAGTGTCCATGAAAACGATCCCCGGATCTTTCAGACCCGCTGGGTAATGAGTTATCTGGCGGGTCCCCTGACCCGGGAGCAGATTGCCCGGCTCCCGGGAAACAGCCGGACAGGTACGGCTGCCGCTGAAGTTTCTTCCGGATCCGTGCCTGGCGGTGCAGACCTTCCCCCGGTTCCGGAGCCGGAAGGGGCACCGCCGGTTCTTCCCCCGGGAATCACTCAGGTGTTTCTGCCTGCAGCTGCCGCCCCCGGGGTCTACCGCCCCGGTGTCCTGGGCCTGGCGGATGTGCACTACTCCAGCGCGAAGTATAAAGTGGAACATTCCCGGAGAGTCGCCCTGTTTGCACCCTTTATGGAGGGACCGGTATCCCTGGACTGGACCGGGGCCACTTCCCTGGATCTGGATCCGGCGGACCTGTCCGACAGTCCTCTGCCCGGAGCCGGATTCGCCCCCTATCCCGGGGAAGCCACTCAGGCCAGGAGTTATGTCTCCTGGCAGAAAATGTATCTGCAGCACCTCCGCACCGGAGGAGCTCTGACTCTGATGTACTGCCCGGAACTGAAAATGATCTCGGAGCCCGGTGAAGAGGAAAGGGACTTCAGGATCCGGCTTCAGCATGCCGGACACGAGTACCGGGATCAGGGGGTGGAGAAGATACGGCAGAAATATGCCTCCCGGCTCCGAACTCTGGAAGACAGACTGAGAAGGGCCCAGCAGGCAGTGGAGCGGCAGAGTTCCCAGGCCTCCCAGAAGAAACTGGATGCAGCGGTCTCTGCAGGAAGTGCCCTGCTGGGAGCCCTGTTTGGCAGCCGGAAGCTGAGCGCAACATCGGTGTCCAAAGTGGGGACCGCCCTGAAAAGCGCCGGCAGGGCAGCAAAAAGCGGTGGAACCGTGGAACAGGCCAAAGAGACCCTGGCTGCCCTGGAGCAGCAGATGCTGGATCTGGAAAATCAGCTGCAGCAGGAAGTGGATGCCATCTCCGGGGCCTTTGATCCCCTGAACGATGCCCTGGAGGAAGTGGTGATCCGTCCGGTATCCACCGGCATAACGGTGCACCTGCTGGCCCTGGCCTGGGCCCCCGGGGAATAATACCCCGGCTGATGGCCTGGTGCTGGGCGGCATGGGATCTGCCGGGTGGCAGGATCTTCAGGAGTACGGACTGGTGCCGGATTTTCTGATCCGCTCCGGTGGAGGAAAATGCAGAGGGGAGGCGCCCGCGGAAAAAGAAATCCGTATGGCTCTTAAACAGAGTTCCTCCGGCAGTGCCGGAGGAGATATGGTATGGAAGGATGGAAAACTGGTGTTCCGGGACCGCCAGACCTATGTGGCCTTCCGGAAGCCCGGACGCTGAGCGATTGCGGAGTACGGGAGGGATTCCCATGGTAAATCCGCTAATGCATGCTTTGTGGGAGGCCCGGATTTTCGGGCCGGACGTGCCGGTCAATGCCAGGAGATTTGAGGATCCCCTGGCCTGCCGGACAGAATGGAAAACCATCCGCCGGGGCCAGGTCTCCGGTTATTCCATCCGGAGACTGTGCCGGGGATCCGGGGGTCGCCTCAGATTCCGCCCGGCCGGCGCCATCATGGTGCCGGTACTGGGGTTTACC
>JAXGWN010000051.1:0-8471 GCA_040773285.1 Bacillota bacterium | reverse complement strand
TTGTACTTCGTGAGAGCCGAAGTGATAATTCTCGACTCACGATCTTCTTTAGGCATGATCCCAGGATTCTCTCTTGGAAGGCAGCCACAGGACTTTGTGGTCCCATCTATAATGGTATGTCCATAGACAATTTTCGTTTCTCCACAGTCGCATTGGCACTTCCAACGCCATCCCCTCTTTTGTTTATCATGTACCCCAAGCACTACCAAACGACCAAATCGTAAGCCTGTAAGATCCCGTCTTGGTTTCATATCAGGTTTCCTTCCACCAGATTTATTTTCCCTCAGTGCACAGCCACACGATTTCTTTGCGCCTTCGCGCAAATATCGGCCTGGAGCACTACACTCCGCACCACAGTCGCAAATGCAGTCCCACTCCCAACCATGCTTCCCTCTTCCCCGAAGGCCCATGACTCGTAGTTTCCCATACCGCCTATTTGTGAGATCTTCTCTAGGATTTTTATCCGGAGTTCGATTCCCGAAACTCTTTTCTCGTACCAGACAGCCACATGATTTGGTGTTGCCTGACAGTAGGGAGCATTTTCGGACTTCAATGATTTTGCTCTCTTTACAACTGCACTGAGCGTACAAGTAACTTTTCCTTCCCTGTTTGCGGCCAGATATCCCAATAACAGTCAATTTCCCGAATTGTCTACCAATCAAACCCTGATTGTCTGAGCGCGCCATCCCACTTCCTCCTTCCGTATCGGATCCGATCGCCTTTTCTTATCCTTCACAAATATCGTTACACAACGTCCCCTACTCATTAGTTGTATTCTTTTGAATAATAGAATGCTCTTGCTTGCCGACTAGTGCTTCCTTCCATCTTCACCAGTTCCATTTGGAAATCACACCATTGGCTGGAAAAACGAAACAACGAAACCTTCAAAAAAAATCGTAAATATTTTCTCCTGATTGGAATAATAGATTGTTTTGCGGCATAGCATATGGCAGACAAGAAAGGAGATGAAGACGAATGTACTTAATTTTTTTCCCACCATTGTTGCCCATTCCGAAACATCATTACTACCTAGGGAGCGGAAATTTTTATCCTTAAAAAGGAACAAGACCCTGCGCTGGTGGGAACTACTTGCAACCCTGCGGAGCTCAATTGATTCAAGCCTTATTAAAGTGTAAAGGAGGCACTATGAGAAAAACATTAGGACAACTGATCCGTGCTGCGAGAGAAGACAAGGGGATGACCATTCGAGACTGTGCCAAACAACTTGGCATGTCCAGAATGACACTCTCAAGACTGGAAGAAAATCACACACAGTTGATCTCGGTATTCCATTTAATCGCAATATCTAATGTGCTAGAAATGGATATCCTGAGGTTGCTACGTGCAACCGGTAAAAATGTAAGAAAATCAGATATTGAACTTTTAATTGGCTTTCCCAAAAAAATCTTCATGCGGGGAAAAGTATTGGACAAGAAAAAAGTGCTTCAATTGCTGGATCATCATTTTGACTCATTGGTCGAGGATTCAGAGTCTTCTAGATTCCTTTCTATACTGAGTTTCCGGAAAGAAAATCATACTTTCAAGAAATGAATTTCGGACATTCCTGACGATGATCAATCATGGCAAATGGTCTGCTTAATCTGTGACATGACCATCTATTGAATGTGAACATCATTAATGCAAAAAATGACTAGCTCATTCATCAGTGCAAGGAGGTGATTTCGTGAGTGAATCTAGAGTGATGACAGTGCAGGATATCATGGTCGAGCTGAAATTGGGTCGGAATCTTGCTTATAAGCTTCTGAACAGCAATGCGTTTCCCGTCCACCGCATCGGGAAAAAAATCTACGTTTCAAGGAAAATCTTCGATGATTGGCTGAATTATGCAGGAAAATATAAGATCGACGCCTGATTTCACTCATGTATCTTTTGTTTGGTTTGGGTGCGCTATCTCTCATTTTGGGAGAAAGCGCACCTTCTTTTATCGTTCAGCACAACTGATATCTTTCCATTTTCTCCTATGGTTCTCTCAACCGCACATGAAGCGCAGTCGCATTCATTTTTTGATCTTCCCCAGACCTTTATCCAGTATACTCGCCACATTGGTGGCGGATTTCGATTTCCTCGACTCCATAAGATGAGTATAAATATCGGTTGTCGTAGCCGTGCTGGAGTGCCCTAGGGCTCTACTGATATCGTATGCAGTGCTTCCTGATTCATTTGCTAGAGAAGCGAAAGTGTGGCGAAGGTCATGCAGACGATTCGACCTGATCCCAAGTTTTTCACTTATCTCTCCAAATTTACTGCTAACATAGTTGGGGCTCCATAGAGATCCATCTTCCCGGGTAGCAACGTAATCCGAAGCATGATAAAGATCACCTAGTAATTTCATGTTTCGCTTTTGCGCTCTCCTCCACCTCAAAAGCACATTGTACAGACCATCTTCGACGGGGAGGAGGCGAATGGACTGTTCAGATTTTGGGGCCCCGATAGTCTTTTGATTGCCTGCCGTTGATCTCGTCTCAGTGATTTTAAGAGATCTCTCTGTCATATTGACTTCTGACCAGGTCAATCCGAGTATTTCTCCTCTCCTTAATCCAAGGTAAGCGGCCAATGCAACAATCACCTCAAATGCCTCTCCGTTAACTTCTTCAAGAACCTTGATCAATTGATCTGCGCTTAAAATCGTTGGAATGAATTTTACTTTTTTGGGCTTGATTACCTTGTCCAGCGGATTCCTTGCAAGATAGTCAAACTGCATCGCCGCCAGGAAAACGGAACGTAGCAAATCGTGATGTTTAATGACCGAGTTTGGCGACAATCCCTTTACCGCCATCAGATCACGATAGTACTCCTGAATGTCTTTAGCACTGATTTTTTGCAGTTGTTTATGGCCTAGTGCCGGGCGAATGTGATTTTCGATGATCAGCCGATACCCGTACTGGGTCGTAGTTCTATGTGAGATTGAAGAAATATTCTTCAGCCAGTAGTCTAGCCATTCATTTAGTGTAAGTTTATTTGGCGTCGTCAATGTATTCTGCGCCCGCTCCGTTTCGTGTTTTCGAAGTAGCGTCCGAGCTTCCCGGAGAGAACCGACGTTCTTTCTCTCACGGATCAGATCGCCCTTCTCATTACGTCCAAAATACAAGGTCACCTGATATTTACCCGTCTCCGAATTGTGACGTATATTATTTTCTATTTTCGTCCAAGCCACTTAAGCAAGCCCTCCTTTTCACACTTAGTGCAGTCAGAAATTTTTTACTTTTCTGTGCCACTTTTGTGCCACTGATTGCATAGTAGCATGGTTCTTCATTATAGGCAAGCACAAAAAAACAAGCAACCACGGGCTTTCCAGCGGTTGCCTGCAAAATACATATGGTGGAGATGAGGGGAGTCGAACCCCTGTCCGAAAGAACTTCGGCAATGGCGTCTACCAGGATATCCGCCGAATTGATCTTATCTCCCACAGGCCCGGCGGCGGGCTAAATGAGAGACCAGCTTCTTTTACAATATGGCGCCGAAGCGCTCACCATAAGGTTTCCTGCTGATTTGATACCGGATTCCCAGTGCGCAGGAGAACCGGGGCCGGCACAGCAGCACTAGGCTGCTAAAGCGTAATTTTCGTTAGCGTTTATAATTTTTTCCACCGTTTTAGGGTCAGATGGAACTCCCCCTGGCAGCCAGAACCTCGCTTCCCCCGTCGAAACCAGTACATCCCCATATCCTGACATTATTTTACCATAAATTGTTCTTCCCGCCAAGATTCCCCGTGATATACTGTCCCTGAGTGATTGTATATACAAGGAGGCTCCACATTGATGAAAGACATTATGGAAAACGCAAAGAAGTATTTTCACAGTGGTTACAACTGCGCCGAGGCTACCCTGCAGGCCGGGGCGGACCACTTTGATCTGGACTGCTGCACACCGGCAGCCGCAGCCGCTTTCGGCGGGGGAGTCAGCGGCCGGGGACACGTCTGTGGTGCAGTAACCGGCACCCTCATGGTCATCGGTCTCCGGTACGGCCGTAACGGCCAGACGGAGGACCGGGACGTTGCTGCCGCCAAGGCCCGGGATCTGCTCGATTATGTGGAAGGGAAATACGGAAGTCTTATGTGCCGGAATCTCTGCCATCTGGATTTTTCCGTCACACCCAAGACCTCGCCGGAAGCCATGGAAGCCCGTCAGGAGATCTGCACACCCCTGGTGATGGACCTGTGCCAATGGCAGCTGGAGAACCTCTAAATGAAAGACACATCCCGGGGGTACCTGTTGGTACTGTCAGCCGTAGTTCTGTGGGGGACCCAGGGTGTCCTGGGAAAGGCCGTCATGAACACTGGGGTAAACCCTCAGGCTCTGGCCGCCATCCGGATCCTGCTGGCTGCACTGATGTTTGGGCTCACTCTGCTGATAAGGGACCCTTCCGGGCTGAAGATCCGCCGGCAGGACATCCCGTTTTTTCTGGGGTATGGCATTCTCACCGTCACCCTGCTGCACGGTTCCTTCAACCTGGCGGTCTATCACACGGGAGTGGCAACGGCCAGTATCCTTCTTTACACAGCCCCGGCCTTCGTCACCCTGATGAGCATCTTCGTCTTCAGGGAACGGCCCAGTGTCCCCCAGATTCTGGCACTGCTTCTTACCCTGGCCGGCTGTCTGGTGATCACCCTGAATCCCGGGGAAATCGAGATTAACCGCACCGGGGTGTTTTTCGGGCTTCTCACCGGCTTCAGTTACGGTCTCTGGAAAGTACTGTCCAAGAAGGGGCTGGACCGGTACCAGCCGGACACCCTTAATTTTGTATCCATGACCATCGGAGGATTTTTCCTGATCCTGTGGTCTCTGACCAGCGGGGGAGTCCGGAATTTTTCCCTCCCTCCAGGGACCTGGGTGGTGATTCTCCTGATGGCCCTGGTCAACAGTTTCCTGCCCAACAGATTCTTCATTAACGGGCTGAAAAGGATGCAGGCCAGCCGGGCCAGCATCCTGACCAACTTCGAACTGGTCATCTCTGTGCTGCTGGCCCGTATTATCTTTCAGGAACCTTTCACCCCGGCTAAACTGCTGGGTTTTGCCCTCATCATCACGGGAATCATCCTGATTGCCCGGGAAGATCTCCGGAGCAGATCCGCATAAGATTTTTTCAGAGGACCGGGATCAGTCCCGGTCCTTCTGCCTGTCTGAGATTGTCCGCATGGTTCCATACGATCCCGGTCCCGTAATGGTATCCCTCAAAGAGATCCTCAGCCAGAACTCCTGCCGCTTCCTCCAGTCCCCGGAAATACCGCTGCGCTCCCTGACGGGCCTTATTCCAGCAGTCCGGAAAGCTGTCCTGAGAACAGTCCTCCGGCCTTAAGGGATGGCACCAGGTGCGGTGCAGCATGTTCATATAATCGGTGGATACATCCACCTGCAGGGGATAAAATTCTTTTCCCATAAATATGGTCCTGCCGGTCAGCCAACGGACTTTCCGCAGCATCCCCTGCTTCCAGCCCCAGGGGTCGTAGAGAAACCTGAGCACAAGCCGCAGGTCTTTCAGCGCTTTCCGGGCATCCCCCGGTTCATAGCGCCGATCCCGGTAGAGATCCCGCAGTACTGCGGTATAAAAATCATCCACCACTTCAGGCAGTTCCTCTGGAAACAGGTCCCAGCAGCGGACCCGGGATGCTTCCTGTCCGGTTCTTTCCCGGTACACCTGCACGTCAAGAATTCCCTCAAACACCACATGCCGGCGGGTGTATTCCGGGATGCGGTCGGGAAAATTGAACCGGTATCCTGAAAACGCGTACACAAAAGGATGGCAGCGGGTGTCCAGGGCGTAATGACAGACAAATCCCAGCATATATGCCTCCAGATCCTCCCGCTGTCCTGGAGGCAGAAGCCCGGCCTGCCGGAAACCCTCCAGCAGAAACCGGTCGGTTTCCCGGTTATGCAGCATACCTCCCAGCCCGGACAGTTTTTTATGTCCGAGTCCCGGCCGGTGCCCATAGTAGAAAAAGATATCGGGGCCCTGGGCCCCCAGTTCATAAAGTTTCTGCCGGCTGCGGGTCAGTTCCCGCTGCCGGGGCTCCATAAGATCCTGCACCTCTCTGGCAAAAGCCACATGGGTCAGCAGATCAGGCATTCAAATCCCTTCCTTCCCGGACCGTTGGTCCTCAATATGGATTCTCCACAGAAAATCCAAATCCTTTTGGTCTGGCGGCTGATATAATGAAAAGAAACGGAGCGAGGACGCCATGAAAAAACAGGAACGAAGCTGGATACTGTACGACTGGGCCAATTCTGCCTATTCCATCGCCATCACCACGGCCATTATGCCGCTGTTTTTTAAGGACGTGCTGGCTGCCGGACTGAGTGACCATCTGTCCACCGCCTACTGGGGCTACGGAAATGCCCTGGCCACCCTGATCATCTCCCTGACGGCCCCTTTCCTGGGAACCATCGCCGATTACCGGGGATATAAAAAGCGGTTCTTTACCGCATTCCTGCTGCTGGGCACACTGTCCACCGGCCTGTTGTTCACTCTCACCGAAGGCAGTTGGATGCCGGCACTGATTCTCTACGTGCTCACTGCCATGGGGTTTGCCGGAGCCAATATTTTCTATGATGCCTTCCTGGTGGACGTGACCACCACAGACCGGATGGACTGGGTCTCCTCCCTGGGATTCGGTTTCGGTTACATCGGCAGCTGCATTCCCTTCATCATAAGCCTGGGCCTGATCCTGAAGCCGGACCTGATCGGAACGGATACCGTGGGGGCCACCCGGCTTTCCTTCCTGATCACTGCCGCCTGGTGGCTGGTGTTTTCCATTCCCATGCTGCGAAACGTCCAGCAGGTCTATTATATTGAGCCGGAGCCGGATCCCATCCGGCAGAGTCTCCGGCGTCTTTCCGGCACGCTGAAAAACATCCGGGCCCACCGTCAGATCTTCCTGTTCCTTCTGGCCTACTTCTTTTACATCGACGGCGTGGATACCATCATCAAGATGGCCACGGTCTACGGAAGCGATGTGGGTATTGGCAGCCGGGATATGCTCCTGATCCTTCTGGTCAGCCAGTTTGTCGCTTTCCCCTTTGCGGTGGCCTTCGGAAAACTGGCGCTGCGGTATTCCGCCCGCACCATGATCACCCTGGCCATCTGCCTGTATATCTTCATCTGCTGCTTTGCCTATTTTATGGACAGTGCCCTGGAATTCTGGATCCTCACCATGCTGGTGATGACCAGCCAGGGAGGAATTCAGGCCCTGAGCCGCTCCTTCTATGGAAAACTGATCCCCAAGGAAAACTCCAGTGAGTTCTTCGGGTTCTACAATATATTCGGGAAATTCGCCGCCATCTTCGGCCCCCTGCTGATGGGCCTGTTCACCCAGCTGACCGGGAACTCCCGGCTGGGCATCCTGAGTCTTATTCTGCTGTTTGCCACCGGCCTTATTCTCTTCCGGAAGGTTCCGGTATCTGCTGACCCCGCCTGACAGGTCCACCTGCTTTCAGAGAGAAATAAATGCACCCGGAACCGGAATACCTCCGGCTTCCAGGGTGCATTTATTGTCCTGCAGCAGCCATTGTAGTGCGCAGATCCTTCTCACAGTGCCGTTCCACCGTCTTCCAGTCCCTCCCCTTCCAGCAGCATCAGTCCCAGGATATAAAGGATAAACGGTATCACCATGGCAATCAGTCTGACCAGAAGAATCTCCGAGTTGATGTAAAGATTAAACAGGGAGTGAATGGTCACCGAGAGGGTGAACAGTCCGAACAGAAGCGGAAACACCATAACCCTGTACTGCCGGATAAAACTGATTCCATAACCCACGATGGCGGAGGCCATCCCGTGCATCAGGCAGGTAGTCAGACTGCGGATCACCATATAAAACGCCAGGGATCCGACTGATTCCATCAGGTTCAGGAGGTAACTGAAATTTTCCAGAATGGAAAACCCGATACCGGACGCCATGGCAAAATAGATCACCGAATATCTGGTGGAGCGGGATCTCAGCAGGAAGTACAGCAAAGGGAGAGATTTCAGGAATTCCTCGATCAGAGGGGCCCAGGTTACGGTCAGTTGCCGGAAGGTTATCTGGAAACCGGCAGCAAGCCAATTGTTCAGGGTCATGGACACCATAAAGGCCACCAACCCCCAGGCAAAAAAAGCCATCAGCAGCCGGTTTTCTCCCTTCAGCATAAGAATCAGAAAAATCAGTGGAAAAATCATTCCCAGAAACGCGGCATCAACCATGCTCCACCTGCTCTCCAGACACAATTCCCATGGCAATCAGGGCGATAGCCAAAGGGTACAGCGGGGCTGAAATCAGGGCGGCCATCTCCGGGATCAGCAGGGCACTGAACAGAAACAGTACATCGGTTGCAGCCAGCAGAATTACTCCCTGAATAAAACGGCGGAAGCGGGGCGATCTTCTTAAGGGCATCAGGGAAAACAGCGTCCAGGCAATTGTGATACCGTCCACGATGTTATAAAGAAGAACCGGAAGAGCCCTCTGCCCCAGAAGATAAAGT
>JAXGWN010000050.1:0-8493 GCA_040773285.1 Bacillota bacterium | reverse complement strand
CCTCACCGGTCTCTTCCGGAACCGGAGCCAATGTTTCTTCCATTGCCGTTCCTCCCTTCCTAGTCCTGGCGGACCATGTCCACGCGGATGATATCCTGCAGGTTCGTTTCCGGATCGGTATAGGTCAGATCCCCTCCCACGGAAAGAGAGCCCCCGTCTTCCCGGAAATTCAGGATGAACACAAAATCCTCTTCCTCCATGGCATCCATGATGAAGGTACCGGTTGACGGATCATACTCCCCGGAGAACGTCTCGTTGTCTGCCTCGTCCTCGTTCTGGGAAGTAAGAATCAGTTGGTTTCCCTCCTGTTTCACCAGAAACGCCACCTCGGTGGAAAAGCCCTCCCAGCTGTCGTCCTCTGCGGTTTCCACCTGGGCAAAGGTCATGGTTCCCTGGTAGGTGCCCGATACGTCCGCCAGGGCAGAGGGTGCCTCCGGCTCCCCGGCTTCTCCGGAGGAACTGCACCCGGGCAGCATAAGCATCAGAAGAATCAGTACCACAGTCAGCATCCGTCTCATAACATTTCCCCTTTCAGTTCACAGAAAATCTATGCCCGAAGGCATCGGAAAAAGCCCCGAACACCTGACGGTAGTCGGTTCCTGCCGGAAACAGCACCCGGACCACCTGGTCCCCGGTGACGATCTCCAGTTCATATTCCCGGCCGGCAGCCAGAAGGTTCAGGGTGGCCGGATCTTCCCGGCCAAGGCACAGGTTTCCGGCAGAGCCCCCACGGGTCAGAAGAAGCCCGGATCTGTCCACCGACAGTTCTCCCGGGGCCGTACGGAAAATCCCCTCTCTGATTCGGACATTCCAGTGCATATGGATCACCTCATCCCCACTATACAATGCCTGCGCAATCCATTAAATCCCCGCAAAGTCTTTGGCATTGCCAGATCAGGCACAACCACAGAAAAACCGGCCCGAAGGCCGGTCCTTACTCTCACTGTCTTCCATTTTCTACTCCTGTCCGAAAAGTTCCCGCCTGGCATCCATCCCCCGGGTTTCAAGAGTTTCCTTATGTTTCTTCAGCCGGGCCAGGGTCTGCGGGTCCTTCAGCCGTTTCCGGTTGATCTCTGCCCCGGCCAGGGAGGCCTCCAGGGCAGCCAGCAGCAGATGGCTTCCGGTAAGGAGATCCCCCAGGGCACTGACACGGCACAGGGGCCTGAGCCGGAGGGCCAGATCCAGGGCCTCCACACACAGATCCCCCACGGAAAGCAGCACCTCCGTGGCCCCGGTCATGGCAGCCTGGTAGGGCGCCGGATCGTTTTTCTTCCCCGGCAGGGCCCGGATCACCGCCCCGTAGGCGGAGATATCCTCCCCGGCCAGCCGGGTCAGTTCCCGGGCCAGCCGGCCGGCCCCGTCCCGGATCCCGGTGAGCACCTCATCCCCGGAGCGGGTTCTCAGGCTGACCCGGGCACTCATCTCCAGCAGGGCAGCCCCCAGGGCCGCTGAGGTGGCGGCGGCGGTTCCTCCGGCGGGACCGGGGAAACGGTCCCGGCCGGTTTCCTTTATCAGTTGTTCCAGGGTCATTTCCCCGGGATCGGTTGGTCTTGATTCCATGGCAATCCCTCCTGAGCCCACTTTACCATGCAGGACCCCTTCCGGTCGGTATCCCCGGTTACCGGGCGGCGCTTCTCCGGCGCACTGCCCGGACCATCTGGATCAGCAGGGTGGGAACAATGGACCCGGCCAGCACAATGGCACACAGTCCCCCGTCAAGAGGCGTGGTGTCCATAACCCGGTTCAGGAAGGGCAGGTACACCGCCACCAGCTGCAACACCACGGAAATACCCAGTGCCCCCAATAGATACGGGTTTTTAAGCAGGCTGGCATCCAGTCCGAAATGCTCGTTTTCCCGGGCGTTGAAAATATGGAACAGCTGACCCAGGGACATGGTGGTGAAACTCATGGTCCGGGCCACGTTTTCCGGCAGTCCGGATTCCAGGGCCCAGATAAAGACCCCCAGGGACCCCAGCCCGATGACGGCTCCGGCAGCCAGTACCCGCAGAAGGAAACTGCGGGTCACAATCCCCTGGGACGGATCCCGGGGAGGACGCCGCATGACTCCCGGCTCCCCCGGTTCCCAGGCCAGACTCATGGCCGGCATCACGTCCACCACCAGGTTCAGCCAGAGGATCTGCAGGGCCAGAACCGGCATGGGATATCCCAGCACAATGGACAGAAACACCGCCAGGATCTCCACCACGTTGCAGGAAAACAGGAAGTACACGAATTTCTCGATGTTGTCGAAGATCACCCGTCCTTCCCGGACCGCCCGGACAATGGTGGAGAACCGGTCGTCGGTCAGGATCATGTCGGAGGCTTCCCGGGCCACCTCGGTGCCCCGGATCCCCATGGCCACCCCAATGTCCGCCCCCTGCAGGGCCGGAGCATCGTTGACCCCGTCCCCGGTCATGGCGGTCACTTCCTTATCGATGTTCAGGGCCCGGATGATCTGCAGTTTGTTCTCAGGAGAAACCCGGGCAAACACGCTGACCTGGCGGATCTCCCCGGCCAGGGTCTCATCGTCCATCCGGTCCATTTCCTGCCCGGTGATCACCCGGTCCGTATTGGCCATACCAATTCTTTCGGCAATAATGGAGGCTGTCCGGGGATGGTCCCCGGTGATCATGATCACCCGGATTCCGGCAGCATACGCCTCTTCGATGGCCTGCCGCACGTCCTCTCTGGGGGGATCCAGAATGCCGGCCAGCCCCAGTACCTCAATGCCTTCCTTCAGGGCCTCCCGCAGGGAGCTCTCCGATCCGTCCCCCCGGTAGGAGGTCCGTCCCACCGCCAGGACCCGGAGTCCCTCTCCGGCCAGGGGGGAATTCTCCTCTTCCAGGGACTCCTCCCCGGAAGCCAGGGCGTCCAGTACGTCCGGAGCCCCTTTCACAAACAGCCAGCCCTCCCCGTCCGGGGTTTCGTAGGCGGTGGCCATAAATTTATCCCGGGAATCAAAGGGAATTTCTCCCAGCCGGTTCCAGCCGGCAGATTCCAGTTCCTCCCGGGAAAGTCCGGCCTTTCTTCCCAGCACCACCAGGGCTCCTTCGGTGGGATCCCCCACCACCTGCCAGTCTTCACCGGTACTGGACAGACTGGCATTGCTGGAAAGAACTCCCGCCGTAATGAAATCCATAAGGGCGGCGTCCCCGGTGGGATCCGCCACGGCGTCTTCCTTCAGGAAGTCCCCTTCCGGCACGTAACCGTTACCTTCCACCTGGTAGCGGGCGCCCCCGGGCAGGGCCACCTGCCTGGTGGTCATCTGGTTTTCCGTAAGGGTTCCGGTCTTGTCGGTGCAGATTACGGTGGTGGAACCCAGGGTTTCCACCGCCGGCAGACTTTTCACCAGGGCGTTGTGCCCGGCCATGGTCTTCATCCCGATGGCCAGGGTAATGGTGGACACCGCCGGCAGTGCCTCCGGTACCGCCGCAATGGCCAGGATGATGCCGATCTTCACCATCTCGTAGATCTCCCGGCCGGAGAGAATCCCCACCAGGCTCACCAGCAGGGCCACCGCCCCGGCAAAGAGGATCAGGGTTTTTCCCAGCCGGTCCAGCTGTTCCTCCAGGGGAGACGGGGTGTTTTCCGTTTCCTTCAGCAGTCCGCTGATCCGGCCGATCTCGGTGTCCATGGCGGTTCCGGTGACCAGGGCGTCAGCGTTTCCCCGGGTCACAGCGGTTCCCAGATACACCATGTTCTTCCGGTCCCCCAGCGCCGTGTTTTCCTCCGGAGAACTGTCCGGATCCTTATCCACCGCCTCGGACTCCCCGGTGAGGGCCGCCTCCATCACGGCAAAATTCCGGGCAGAGATCAGGCGGGCATCGGCTCCCACGGGGTCTCCCTCCTCCAGAAAGAGGACGTCCCCGGGTACCAGTTCCTCGGAAGCAATCTCCAGGATCTTCCCATCCCGGCGCACCTTGGCATGGGTCTTCACCATGCTCTGCAGGGATTCCACAGATTTCTGGGCCTGGTACTCCGAGACAAATCCGCTCAGAACGGCGATCAGGATGGCCACGATCACGGCAAACCCTTCCACCGGCTCCCCATTGGCAAAGGATACCACCGAAGCCAGAATCAGCAGGTACACGATGATATTGTTCAGGTTGTGCCACAGGATCTCCAGGGGGGAGACCTTCTTTCCGGCCTCCAGCCGGTTGGGGCCCAGAGTCTGCAGACGGCGGGCCGCCTCCCGGGCCGAAAGGCCCTGGGCGGGGTCCGACTCCAGATTGCCCGCCAGGTCACTTATTTTTCCCGTATGGGGTGCTTCCACAGGCAGTTTCATTGGTCACCTTCCTTTCTGTCACTTCGGGGTGCCTCATCGTGGTGAAACAGGGTCTGTACCCGGGCCAGATCCTGGCGGATGGAACCCAGATGCTCTTCCAGTTCATGGCGGACCGCTTCCTCATACCCGGGATCGGGGACCATCCGGGCATTGCCCCGGGCTCCCAGGGCGGCAGCCATGGCGGCCGCTTCCGCCAGATGGGCCACCGTGCCCAGATCCTCATACATGGTCCGGCTGCAGTGCTCAACGATCCACACGGTGTATTCCAGGAGCCTGCGGCACTGCCGGACAATGGACATCAGGGTGCCGGTGGCCTCCCGTATGGCCTCCCCGTAGGGTTCCGGCCGGCTTCTTCTGTGCTTCATGGCCGAAAGCACCCTGGTGAAGACGTGCATGTCCTCGTTGGCCAGCCTCAGGCAGTCCTGCCGGATCTTCAGGGCCTCATCAAGGGTTTTCCGGAGATGCACCGACCGGGGATTTTTCTTCAGACAGATCCGGCAGCTCATGGCCAGAAGCCCGGCCCCAATGGCCGCGGTCATGCCGGCCGCGCTGCCGGAGGCCGGGGTGGGAAATTCTTCCTCCCCCAGGGCCAGAAGAAAGTGTTCCACCTGCATCTGCCCGAGATTCAGTACCGGTTCGTCCATGTCCAGTCCTCCTGTGGGTTGTTTTCTGTATCATTCGCCCCGGGAACCACGGAATCCTTCAGGGAAGGCACAACCGCCTCCCTCCGGTCCCTGTGCCACAGGGCCAGCCACCGGGGATTGTCCAGGGCAAAGATCCCGGTCAGGATCAGAAGGGCCCCCAGCACCTGCAGCCCGCTGAAGGACTCGTTCCGGAACACCACCCCGGCCCAGATGGACACCACCGGCACCAGATTGAGGAAAATGGCGCTCCGGGAGGCCTCCACCCGGGCCAGTCCATAATTGAAAAGGAAAAAGGCCACCCCCGAGGACAGAATGCCCAGATATCCCAGTTCCAGCCGGACCCGGGTAATTCCCAGGGGTGCCAGATAACTGCCCAGGGTTCCGGCCAGCCCGGCCTGAATCAGGCCGGCGGCGGTGAATACCAGTGCCCCGGCCCACATCATCACGTAAGTGATGGTAAGGGGGGAGGCCACCGGGGAAATCCGGCGGCTCATGGGATTGAAAAGCCCCCCGGCGGCCACCGCCAGCAGCAGGGCCAGAACCCCCATAAGGTGTCCCTGTCCTCCGTCCCCGGCCCCCACCGCCACAATGATAAGCACCCCGGACATGGAGATGCCGGCGGCCGCCATCTGGGCCGGCAAAAGCCTTTCTCCCAGCATGAAGTGGGAGAAAATCAGGACGGCCACCGGAATCAGGGAGATCATCACGGAACTCTGGGAGGAAGTGGTGAGACTCACCCCAATGGTCTCAAAGGTGAAATAGAGAATCGGCTGAAACAGGGCCACCAGAAGAATCTTCCCCAGATGCTCCCGGGGAACCCGGATCCGGAGCAACCGGAGCAACCGGAGTCCGGTGAGAAACAGGGCTGCCGTCAGGAAACGGAACCCCAGCAGGGGAAAGATCTCCAGATGGTCCAGGGCATTTTTGGTGAAAAGAAAAGAAAGGCCGAATATGGCCGCCGTCATGCTGAGGGCCACATAGCCCTTCCTCCGGTTCTGTCCGTTCATGTTGCGCTCCTTGTCGTGTTCTTCTTTCATTCAACTTTTTTTAATCCGTCTTCCCAATATCAAGGAGGGAAACCACCGCCTCCAGCACCTGGCCGGCCGGCTCCCGGAAAACCAGCTCGGCCCGGGCATCCAGAGGGGTGGGTTCCCGGTTCAGGATCACCAGGGTTCCCCGGAAGGATTCCGCCAGGGAGGCGGCCGGCCAGACCGCCAGGGAGGTCCCCCCCACCAGCAGAAGGTCCGCCTGTCTCACCAGGGTTTCGGCCTCCAGCCAGATACCGGGGTCCAGGGGCTCCCCGTACAGCACCACCCGGGGGCGGAGAGTCCCGCCACAGGCGGGGCACACAGGCACCGGATCCCCGGTCAGCATGGCCTCCAGATCAGACGTTTTCCCGCAGGAGGTACAGAAGTTCTCATGGACGGTGCCGTGGAGTTCCAGGACCCGCCGGGAGCCGGCCAGCTGGTGGAGCCCGTCAATGTTCTGGGTGATGACTCCGGTGAGATACCCTGCAGTTTCCAGCCAGGCCAGGGCCCGGTGGGCCGGACCCGGACTGACCTCCGGATGCAGAAGATTCTCCCGGTAGAACCGGTAAAACTCCCGGGGATGGCTCTCAAGAAATCCGGAGCTGAGTACCTCCTCGGCGGTGGCCGCCAGTCCGGTATCCCGGGAATACAGGCCTCCCGCCGAGCGGAAATCCGGAATCCCCGCCTCGGTGGACATCCCGGCTCCTCCGAAAAAGGTGGTTCTTCCGGCCCCTGCCAGCAGCCCGGCCAGTTGCCGGATTTTCCCCTCATCCATATCAGATCCCCCGTTTCAGAAACCATCCGGCCAGGTAGAGAAGGTAGATGTGAACCGGATAGAACCAGTAGAAAAACCGCTGTTTCCCGGGACCCCGGAGACCGTTGTAGGCGGCGATGAGAGGCAGGGAGAAAATCATCATCCACTGCCAGCTGTCCCACAGGGCCGCTCCGGGATTTCCCGAAAGCAACTGCCCCACCGGGAAAAACAGAAGACTTATGACCCCGTACCACAGGGCCAGCACCGGAATCCGCCGTTCGTAATAGAACAGTGCCACCAGGGGAATGGTCAGGAAGGACCCTTCCGTAAACAGACTGATCAGGAACAGTCCCCCCAGGATGGCCCTGTTCCCCAGGGTGCCCTCACCGGAACGTTCCCGGTTCATACGGGTCACGAAGAAAACCGCCAGGGCCAGGGACACCAGGATATGGTTTCTCAGGACTCCGGAGGGGTCCCCCAGCAGCCGGGGCAGCACCAGATTGATCCCCAGCATGGCAAGTCCGGGATACAGGAGCCGCTTTCCATAGGCCAGGGGATCCCGGGTATGCCGCAGGCCCTCTGCCACCAGAAACATAAAGACAGGGGCCACGGTACGGCCAAGCCATGTCATCCACAGGGGGGCCCCGGGAATAAACTGGTGCACATGGTCAAGAAACATAAGGACGGCCAGAAGGATCTTCAGCTGCAGTCCGTTCACAGGGTCTTCTCCTTCCGGGAGAGCATCCGGGCGTTGACCGCCACCACCACAGTGCTGAGACTCATGAGAACCGCCCCCAGGGCCGGACTCACCATGATCCCCTGCCGGTACAGAACTCCCGCGGCCAGGGGCAGGGCCACCAGATTGTAGGCGGTGGCCCAGATCAGATTCTCGATCATCTTCCGGTAGGTGATCCGGGACAGGCGGATCAGGGAGACCACGTCCCGGGGATCATCGGATACCAGAACCACATCGGCAGTCTCCATGGCCACCCGGGTTCCGGCCCCCACGGCAATTCCCATATCGGCGGAGGCCAGGGCCGGGGCATCGTTCACTCCGTCACCGGTCATGGCCACCAGGCCCTCCCGGTCCCGGATCTCATGGATCAGCCGGGCCTTGTCCCCGGGGAGAACCCCGGCATGGACCTCCTGGATCCTAAGCTTAGCGGCCACGTTTTCCGCGGCCCCCCGGGTATCCCCGGTGATCATGATGCTGCGGATTCTCAGAGCGTTCAGGGCGTCCACCGCCTCCCGGGCTCCGGTGCGGATCCGGTCGGCCAGACGGATCCGGCCCAGCACCCGGGAATCCGAGGCCACATAGACCAGGGTATCCCCGCCCATTTCCTGAGAGTCCTGTCCGTCCAGGGAAAATGGATCGGTAAGACCCAGTTCCGTAAGGCTCCCCGGACTGACGATCCGGATCAGGCTGCCGTCCACCCGGCCTTCGGCCCCCTGCCCGGTGAGATTCCGGAAATCCGTCACCGGCAGGGGTTCCACCTCCTGCCGGGCTGCCTCCCGGAGTATCCCCCGGGCAATGGGATGCTCCGAGGAGGATTCCACGGAGGCGGCCAGCCGCAAAAGGTCCTCCCTGGTCCCCTCCGCTGTTTCCAGGGTGGTTACCCCGTAGGAGCCCTCCGTCAGGGTTCCCGTCTTATCGAAGACCACCGCCTTCAGGTTTCTGGCCTTCTCAAAGGCCGGCCGGTTGCGGATCAGAAGCCCCCGGCGGGCCCCCAGGGACGTGGAGACGGAGGTCACCAGGGGAATGGCCAGCCCCAGGGCATGGGG
>JAXGWN010000049.1:0-8547 GCA_040773285.1 Bacillota bacterium | reverse complement strand
TCTCCTCCGCTTTCAGGATAATGGTCTCACTGAGGGCGTTGGTCACATCCCGGGCCAGTTCCGGGCTGGTACTTTCAAACGTAATCTTGAACAGCCGGGAGTCCCGCAGAGTGTTCACCGCCACCCGGCTCTGAAAGGCCTCCACCGTCATGTCGAGATCCAGTTTCCCGATCACTTCCCGGGCCACCAGACGGCTCAGGATAATCTCCCGGTAGTCCACCACCAGTTTCTGCTCCAGGCTGAACTGCCCCAGGTCAATGCCGGCAATCTGGCTGCCGGCCTCCCGGCCCACAAAGAGGGTGGACTCCGCCCGGTAGACCGGCTCCAGCACCCGCCAGGACACAAAAGCGCTCACTGAGACCGCCACCGCCACAATGAGGGCCACAATCCACCAGTGAATCCGGAAGATATGGAGCAGTTCCTTCAGTTCAATTTCATCAAATTCCTGTCTTGCTTCCTCCATGAGGAGTCCTCCCGTCACCGATACTTCCGTACTCTGTGTCTCAGCGGAAACTGAGTCCCGCCTTCAGCCGTCCCAGCCAGGATCTTCGGGGTGCCTGCCAGTGGGGTTCCGGCACCACGGGCATCTGCCCGGCCAGAATCATCTCCGGTCTCTCCCCAAAAATCCGGTCTGCCACCACGTTTCCCCGCAGCTCCCGGACCCGGTTTCTGGCTCCGCTCAGTCCCGGGGGACGGCCCCCGGCGGAATGGCAGTCCGAGGCCACCAGATGAACCATGGAGGACATCAGGAAGGCCTCCGCGGTTTCCGCCGCCCTCCGGCCCATCCGTCCCGTCAGGCTTCCGGCGTTGATCTGGGTGAGGCATCCCTCCAGAATATAGTCCTCCAGCAGCCCGGGGTCCTGCTGGAAATCCGCACAGCGTTCCGGATGGGCCAGAATCACCTGGTAACCCAGGGTCTTCAGACGGCAGATCATCCCTTCGGCAAAGCCCGGAATCCCGGTCATGGGAAACTCCACCAGTACAAACCGGCTGTCTCCCAGGCACCGGGCCCGGCCGCCTTCCAGTTCGCCGGTCAGGCTTTCCTCCAGAAACAGTTCCTGGCCACCGTGGAGCCGGATCGGAATCTCATGCTCCTGAAGCAGTTCCCGGGCCTCCCGGAGTCTTTCCTCCAGCTGCTCCGGGCTGTAGCGGTCCGCCCCCGAGATGTGGTGGGGTGTTGCCACCATCACCCTGGTGCCATCGGCCGCTGCCATCCGGAACATCCTGAGCATGGTCTCCCGGTCCAGGGCCCCATCGTCAAGACCATACAATATATGGGTATGCAGATCGATCATACCGGTTCCTTCTTCCCTAGGAGGCAAACAGCAGATGGCTGTAGGCTCCAAACAGTTCCTTGGATCTCTGGTACTCCTCATAGGTGAGTTTCCTCAGAAGATAATTCTTCAGCTCTTCGGTGCGGGCTTCGTCCAGTCCGGCGTCCGCCAGGGACTGCACATATCCCAGGTCCAGTTTCCCCATAATCCTCCGGAAATCCTCCAGATCCTCATCGGCCACCTGATCCGACACCCGGGCAATCCGGTCCTCCATCCAGCCGGCGGTGGACTTCTCCGGTTCCTGGGGAGCCGCCTGGAATTCGCCGTCTTCCTGCGCTCCGGCCGTGTCCCCATCGGAGACAGCTTTTGCCGGTTCCGTAACTTCAGGCTTCTCTTGAGGAGGCTCCGGTTCCGGAGAAGCCTCCGGCTCTCCGCCGTTTTCTTCGGTCCCCGCCGGAGCCAGCTGCGGCCCGGGATCCGGGGACTCATAGGCTGCCTCCAGCCGGGCAGCGTCCCGGCCGGTTTCCCCTCCTGTGGTACCGGCCACCAGGGGGCTCAGCACACTGGGAATGGTAAGCCCTGCGGCGGCCGCCAGCAATACGGCGGTTCCCGCCGCCAGAATCTTCAGATTTCTTATTGTGTCCATTTCCATGCTCCTGACCGGGTCCGAGACCCGTAACTTCAATTTCTTATCTCTACCTGTTCGGCATTTTCTCCCCAATGATTAAGTGGAAAAAATCCATTGCCTCTCATTCTAGCATATATTATGTGTTTTCTGAAAATTATTTGTGGAAATCCCTAATAAAAGGCCCCATCCGGGAGTTCCGATCTGCGCTTCCTTTATGTATGATCTTTCTGAATTTCCGATTTATTCCATTAGGTACTATCTGAAGGCACCCCCACCAACAAGTTGTTCCGGAGTTTCAAAAGAAAAATAGAGGACTGGGAGATGGCATCCCTTATACACCAAAGGGTCCCGCCGTTTCCCAGTCTTTGTTTTGTGGTATTATTTTTCGCCGGTTTCGTACTAAAGAATCTCTTTCATCCGTTTCTTCAGAACATTTTTAAACTGCACCAATTCGGAGTAACTGCACTTCGCCCCCGGATGCTTCAGACCCAGAGCGTTCAGAAGCAGTTCCAGATCTCCATCCGGTCTGGTCAGGCGATATCCGCCATCCGATTCCAGGCTGGTCTGCATTCCCTTCAGTGCAGCCTGGATACGGGAAGAACTTAACCCCTCCTCCCAGTCAAAGGTGTGGGTGGTTGGCAGACCTTTGTACCGGAGAATCTGACGCTGCAACAGTCTCATCATCAGCAGGGCCATGAAGCATACTGTGAAATGGGCCCCAATATGATTCCTTGTCCGGACATATACCGGCCTGGCCTGAAAATCGCTCTTCACCGTCCGGAAACAGTTTTCAATCCGGGTAAGCCCCCGGTAGATGTCAATAATCTCCTCATCCGTCTTGTCCAGTTCGGAGGTTGCAATCATATAGTATCCGAAATACCGGGTGTACTCCCGGACCTTTTCCTCCTTCACATACTGCAGTTCCTTTGTGTCCAGCAGTTCTCCTGTTTCCCGGTCGATCTGCCGGGTTCCAATGAACCGGGACAGCCCCTTGTACCGCTGGATCGGGAAACGGTTCGGGTCCTCAATGAATTCCTCCAGCATCTTCAGGAAGGTTTCGTTCTCCTTCAGTTCCCGTTCGTAGAATTTCCGGCTCCAGTACACCACCTGTTTTTGCTGCAGGGTCACATACTGGCCTTCATCATTTTTTACCCGTCGGCTGATGATCCGGGATTTTACCCGGAAGTCCTCTTCGGGCCCGCCCCGGAATCCTTCCGGGTCAATGGCCCAGGCCTTTTCCTCTTTGGTGGCCTTCCGGAGGCTCTTGCTCATAACGTAGCCATTGTCCTGAAGAGCCAGAATATTCCTGAAATTGATGATGCCCCGGTCCGCCACCACCACAATCCGCTCCGGCTGAAGCTCTTTTTTCAGCCGTTCCAGACAAGGCTGAAACGTGCTGTGATCCAGCGTATTGCCCGGATAAAGATCGAAGGTGATGGGAAGACCTTCCCGGTCAATCAGGAGTCCCATCTGGACAATGGGCTGCTTTCGGTTTTCCTTGCTGACCCCATCCTTGCGCAGTCCTTTTTGGAGAAGATTCCCTTCGGCATCCAGTTCATCCGGATCACTGCGGTCAATTTCAAAATAGTAGTTGGTGACGTCGTAATACGTCAGTTCGGTTCGGCGCTGCCCGTTGCGGTTCAGTACGGTATTGAACCGCTGGACCAGAGCGTTGCGAGCCTGGGCCAGTTCATCCAGACAATGGTAGATGGTGTGGAAATCCTCTTCCTCCGTAACCGGAAAGGTATATTGGGAACGTTGTCCGAAGGTTCGGATCTTGGATTCGGGAAGGAGCATCCGTCCGAACACCAGGAGCTTGGACAAACCCAGCAGATCGTAGGGAACCTTTCTGCGGGATTTATGCCGGGTCAGGACCGAACTGGCTTCCAGCGCGTCAAAGAGAGCCTCCAGAAACAGATAGCCGAGATTCCGGGGGTCCAGATAGAGTTCTTCCGGCGGGCTGGAAGCACGTTCCTGAACGTACGGCAGAAGTTCAGGGATGAGAGGGGTTCCGGCGGCAAAAGAGGAGCGCAGACGTTTCAGGAAATCCGGCTGCCCGTCGTCGAACTTTTTCATATTTCCCAGATTCAGCAGGATACGTTTTTTCACCGACGGCTTGCCGTCAGGGTTGGCGACCACGATACTCTCTGCGAGGCGCAGGTAGGTATTGTTGCCAATGGAATAGGACTCAATATGCATAGAGATGCCCTCCAGGCCCGGAATAAGTACTAAGTATGGATATATTATACCACAAAGCAACCTCAAAGAAAAGCCTGAAGTGCTTGAAACAACAGGCTTTTCATAAAAATTTTTCAGAATATCCGGTTGAAACTCCGGTACCCCTGGAAGGACCTTTTTTGTGCATTCTGATGTATTTTGACCTGTGGTAACAATTGGTACTATGCTGCCGGATACATCTGCTATAATGAGGTAAATAGATAAAAAGGAGGAACTGGAATGAGTGTACGTATAAATGACCGGGTTACCTGGGTCGGGAAGACCGACTGGGAACTCCGCAGATTCCATGGCGATGAGTATTCCACCCATCGGGGAAGTTCATACAACTCTTATCTGGTGAGGGATGAAAAGACGGTCCTGATCGATACGGTCTGGAGACCCCATGCCAAGGAGTATGTCGAGAAACTGAAGCAGGAAATTGACCTGAATGAAATTGATTACATTGTGATTCATCATGGGGAGGTGGACCACAGCGGAGCTCTTCCGGAACTGATGAAGGAGATTCCGGACACACCAATCTACTGCACCGCCCAGGGGGTAAAGACCCTGACCGGGCAGTACCATCAGGATTGGAATTTTGTCCCTTACAAAACCGGCGATACCCTGGATCTTGGCTCCCGGAAGCTGATCTTCATTGAAGGGAAAATGCTTCACTGGCCGGACAGCAGTTTCAGTTATCTGACAGAAGACAATATTTTCTTCAGCAACGATGCCTTCGGCCAGCATATCAGCTCGGAACTGATGTTTAACGATCTGATGGACTCCTGCGAACTGATGCAGGAAGCCATAAAGTATTATGCCAATATCCTGACTCCCTTCAGCAAACAGGTGCAGAAAAAACTGGAGGAGATCCTGGCCCTTAACCTGCCCATCGATATGATCTGCCCTGCCCATGGGGTGATCTGGCGGGATAATCCCATGCAGATTGTGGAGAAATACTCCCAGTGGTCCTCGGGCTATCAGGAGGACCAGGTGACCATCTTCTACGATACCATGTGGGAGAACACCCGCCTGATGGCCCATGCCCTGAAGGATGGGATCGTATCGGCGGACCGGGGTCTGACCGTAAAACTGTATAATGTGGCCAAAACCGACAAAAACGACCTGATGACCGAAATCTTCAAATCCAGACTGGTTCTGGCCGGATCCTCCACAGTGAACAACGGGCTTCTGTCCGGTATGGGCTCCATTCTGGAAGAAATCGAGGGACTGAGATTTAAGAATAAGAAGGCCATGTGCTTTGGCAGCTATGGCTGGAGTGGTGAAAGTGTGAAACTGCTCAATGAAAGAATGGAAAAAGCAGGTTTCGAAGTGATCCATGAAGGGATCCGCACCATCTGGACTCCGGATACCGCGGCCATGGAGGAGATCCGTGCTGTGGGCAGACAGTTGGCGGAAGAACTATAATCCGGAAGGGAAATTGGAACCACAGCTACGAAATGATTCAGGGCAGATACCGGGATCCCCGGCGGACTGCAGAAAGGGGTACACATGTTTGCAGAATTTAAGAAATTTGCCCTGAGGGGCAGCGTAATGGACCTGGCAGTGGCGGTGATCATTGGAGGCGCGTTTGGGAAAATTGTTTCCTCCCTGGTGGAAAACATCCTCATGCCCCTGATTGGCATGCTGATGGGTGGCCTTTCCTTTGCCGACCTGGAGGTACAGGTGGGCGATGCGGTTCTGGCGTATGGAATTTTTATCCAGAATGTGATTGACTTTGTCATCATCGCCTTTGTGATCTTTCTGATGCTTAGAGGGCTCAACTCTCTGAAAAAGAAAGAGGAAGAAGCTCCCGCAGCTCCGCCGGCTCCCTCCAATGAAGAGGTTCTGCTGGGCGAGATCCGGGATCTGCTGAAAACCCGTCCCTAGAGCCGTCACGACAGGGAAAAGCCACCGGGAGGTTGTATGAAAAAGCATGTAAGCGATTCCAGGGCGGAACATGTGGAGATTGTGTTCCAGCAGCATGTCACCAGCCAGCGTCGTCTGTTCGGTGGTGTTCTGATGTCCTGGATTGACGTGGTGGCAGCGGTGGTGGCCAGAAGGCATTCCCACCGGGAAGTGACCACCGTGGCCGTGGACAATCTACAGTTCCGGAAACCGATTTATCTTAGCGATACCGTGGTTCTGGTGGGACAGATCACCTGGACCGGCACCAAGGCTATGGAGGTCCGGGTGGATACCTTCACTGAAAAGCTCAATGGGGAGAGAATCCACGTGAACCGGGCCTATCTGGTACTTTTGGCTCTGGACCAGATCAACCAGCCGGTACCGATTCCCCAGATCGAGCCGTTGACCGATGAGGAAAGACAGGAATTCGAGGACGGCCAGCGCCGGCAGAAAATCCGGCTGGAGCGCCGGGAAGCCGGATATTAGGAAACGAAAAGAAGACTCTGCCGGGTCTTCTTTTTTGTTGCAGGAAGAATGGGTTTGTAATATAATTCACTTATACCCTAACGGGGTAAGCCTATACGAGAGGTGGCGGGATCATTGGGTAAAAAAGTAGTGATTGTGGGAGGAGTAGCCGGAGGGGCCAGCGCAGCTGCGCGGCTGCGCCGGCTGGATGAATCGGCAGAGATTGTAATACTGGAAAGGGGCAGTTATATTTCTTTTGCCAACTGCGGGCTTCCTTATTATATCGGGGGCGTTATAGGGGAACGGGAATCCCTTCTGCTGCAGACCCCGGAGAAAATGGGCGGCCGGTTCAACATTGATGTCCGGATCAACAGTGAGGTGACCGGTATCGACCGGGACAACCGGCAGGTACTGGTGCGGAATCTGGAAAAGGGGACCACCTACAAGGAGTCTTACGACTATCTGATTCTGGCCACTGGCTCCAGTCCGGTGGCACCTCCCATTCCCGGAATCGAGCAGGCCAACATCTTCTCCCTGTGGAACATTCCGGACACCGACCGGATCAAGGAGTACATGGAGGTGCACCGTCCGGAAACAGCCGTAGTGGTGGGAGGTGGATTCATCGGGCTGGAGATGGCGGAAAACCTGGCACACCAGGGACTTGCTGTTTCCCTGGTGGAGATGCTGCCCCAGGTTATGGCTCCTCTGGATTTCGACATGGCCCAGATTCTCCATGAACATTTATTCCAGGAGGGCATCGACCTGAACCTGGGAACCGGCGTGAAGGAGTTCGAAAAAGTGGGCCGCAGAACCCGGGTGCGGCTCAGTGATGGCCGTCATCTGGATGCGGATATGGTGATTCTGGCCATCGGGGTGAAACCCAACAGCCTGCTGGCCCAGAAGGCAGGTCTGGATCTCAACATGTTCGGCGGGGTCCTGGTGGATGAGCATCTGCGGACCAAGGACCCCAATATCTACGCGGTGGGGGATGTAATTGAGGTTGCCCATCTGGTGGACGGAGAAAAAGCCATGATTCCCCTGGCCGGACCGGCCAACAAGCAGGGCCGTATTGCCGCTGATAATATCTGCGGTATGGATAGGACTTACCGGGGATCCCAGGGAACCTCAGTGGTAAAACTGTTTGACCTGTCTGTCGCTTCCACCGGATACAACGAAAAACAACTGCAGAAAAAGGGGCTGAGGCGGGGGCAGGACTACTTCAGTGTGGTGAGTCTTCCCAAATCCCACGCAGAGTATTATCCCGGACCCATGCCCATGACCCTGAAGATGCATTTCTCTCCGGAAGGCAAAATTCTGGGGGCCCAGGCGGTGGGGCAGGAGGGTGTGGACAAGCGGATCGACGTCCTGGCCACTGTCATGCGGCTGGGGGGCGGAGTCCATCAGCTGACCGAACTGGAACTGGCCTATGCGCCACCTTTTTCATCGGCCAAGGATCCGGTAAATATGCTGGGCTTCATGGCGGACAATGTGCTGGCGGGTAAAATAACCGCCATTTCATGGGATGAACTGGGGGGACTGGACCCGGATAAAATAGTGCTTCTGGATGTGCGGGAACCCATCGAGGTGCAGCTGGGACAGATTCCCGGGGCGATCAATATTCCCCTGGATCAGCTGAGACACCGGATGGGGGAACTGGATCCTGACCGTGAAATCATTGTCTACTGTGCAGTGGGGCTGCGGGGTTACCTGGCCACCAGGATTCTCAGCCATCATGGGTATGCCTGCCGGAATCTTTCCGGAGGGTTCCGTTTTTACCAGACTGCAGTCCAGGATTTCCGGGGGGCAGCCCCAGGTTCCGGCTTCCGCCAGGTGGTATCCGGTGGACAGGATACCTGCAGCCGGGTGATCGAACTGGATGCCTGCGGTATGCAGTGCCCCGGTCCCATCATGAAGGTGAATGAGAAGATGGCTGCCATGGAAGAAGGGGAAGTGCTGGAGATTCTGGCCACTGATCCGGGTTTTCCGGCGGATGCGCAGGCCTGGGCAGAGAAAACCGGAAACCGGTTCATCAGCCGGGAGAAATCGGACCGCGGG
>JAXGWN010000048.1:0-8605 GCA_040773285.1 Bacillota bacterium | reverse complement strand
CCCTCGGGGGAGTCACGGTCACAATGACAGTGAACTGGCGGTGGCCAACTCCCTGGCGGGAGTACGGGCCGGAGCAGTGCAGGTGCAAGGAACCATGAACGGTCTGGGAGAACGATGCGGAAACGCCAATCTGTGTTCCGTGATTCCCAACCTGCAGCTGAAACTGGGCTATGACTGCATCGGGGATAACATCCGCCATCTGACGGATGCGGCCCACTATGTCAGCGAGATCGCCAACGTAACCATGCCCAACTCCCAGCCCTTTGTGGGCCAGAGTGCCTTTGCCCACAAGGGGGGAATCCATGTCAGTGCAGTGCTGAAGGATCCCAAAACCTACGAGCACCTGATGCCGGAGCAGGTGGGCAATACCCGCCGGGTTCTGGTCAGTGAACTGGCCGGGGCCAGCAACCTGCAGTACAAAGTGCAGGAACTGGGACTGGATTTTCCCGGGGACAAGAAGGTCCAGGGGGAGATCATCCGGCGGATCAAGGATCTGGAGCATATCGGCTATCAGTTCGAGGGGGCCGAAGGCTCATTCGAACTGCTGCTGAAAAAAGAGATGGGACAGTTCGATCCCGGCTTTGTGCTGGAGAGTTTCCGGGTTTCCACGGAGAAACTGGGGGCCAACAAAGTGTATTCGGAGGCCACCATCAAGATCCGGATGGGGGACCAGATCATGCATACGGCGGCGGAAGGAAACGGTCCGGTGAATGCCCTGGACAACGCCCTGAGAAAAGCTCTGCAGGAAGGATATCCGGATCTGGCCCAGATGCATCTGACCGACTATAAGGTCCGGGTTCTGGATGCCACGGAGGCCACCGGCGCCATGGTGCGGGTTCTGCTGGAAAGCCAGGATCAGTATGGCAGCTGGGGAACCATCGGGGTGTCCACGGACATCATCGAGGCCAGCTGGCAGGCCCTGACCGATTCCATCAGCTTCAAACTGATGAAAGACCGGGCCAGGAAGCAGGAGAATTAGGAGAAGCCCCCCCGGGGGCTTTTTTTTCTGAAAACCCTTTCTTGCCGCCGGGCCCGGAAACCGTTAATATTAATAGAGTATGGGGAGGTGACCTATGAAGAAGATCGTTTGGAGTATTCTGTCCTATATCCTGCTGGTGGGTCTTACTGTGCTTCTGGCCAGGGTCCCGGCCGGTTTTGAAGTGTTCCCGGTATATGGGTACGGGTTGAGGATCAGTCTGGGAGTGGCCATGCTGGCTTCCCTGGGCATTCTCTTTGGTCCGGTGAAGGGGACCATCGGGGGAATGGCTGCCATGTTTCTCAGTCAGTCCCTGGCGGCCGATGTGGCCTTTGCCGGGGAGTATACCTGGCTGGCGCTGGCCCTGGTCCCCCTGATTGCCGGCATGCTGACACGCCACAACTGGGTGGGTGGACTGCTGGTGGGCCTGGGGGCTCTGGCCCTGTGGCTCCGGCTGAGCCGCGGCCTGGAGGCTGACGTGTTTGCCTCGGTGTTTGTGGCCCATATGTTTATCTCCCTGATGGCTGCCGGAATCTTCGGTACGGAACTGGCGGGTTCCCCGCAGCCGGTGCTGAAGACAACCGGATGGTTCATGATGATCCTGGCCGCTATGAGCACCGGCATCATGGCAGTAGCGGCTCTCTCAGCCTCCTACTACATCCTTCCGGAATACATGTGGAATGGGATCAATCTGTACAGCTTCCTGGGATTTCTGTATCGGCTTAGCCTGATCTCTCTGATTCCTCTGCTGCTGGCCCGGCTATTTCTGCCCTCGTTTTTTGTTCTGGACGACGGATACTGGCGTCTGAAAAATACCGGGAAGAAGCCCGGTCCTTCCGGACGGTCCGTACAGAATATGACCGGCACTCTTCGCGATATCTTCCGGAGGTTCCGGAAGGGACTGAAGAGTAGGTTCGGACAGAAGACCCCGGAGATACGCCGGAGGCCTGCCCCGCCGGTGGCCCCGGAGCCTCCGGATGAGGAGATCACTGCTCCTGAACGCAAGAGGCCTGTCAGGCAGCCCCGGAAGGAAGTCAGCGAGAGCAGCGGACCGGGGGCAGCTGGGCCTGAACTGAATCAGCGTGAGATGGCGGACATTCCGGGTGCCCCTGAACCGGCGGAGGAGAAGCCGCTTCCGGAAGATCTTCCTGCGAATCCGGCGGCACCGGCCGGGGACCAGCTGGGAACCGGGGAAATCCGCCGCAGAAGTTCCATGGAGCCAGCGGCCCGGAAAAGCATTCTGCTGGAGGATGAAGATATTTTCCTTCATACCGGGGCCCTGGACAGACCGGAGGAAGTCCGGTCTGAGGGCCGCGGTTTTGATGAGGACTCCGGGGAGCCGGAAGACGGTGTGCAGCCCCAGCCCAGGGGAACCACCCGCAAAAAGATCCGCAGGAAAAGAAAGTGACCGGAGTTCCGGCAGGAAAACCGCTGTCTCCGGCGAAAGCATAGAGATGATAACGTTTCCAATTGAAAGGAGCAACACATGGCAAAGCAGAAAAAGGCGGTGACCATCATTGAGGTGGCCCGTCAGGCAGGAGTCTCCATCTCCACGGTATCCCGGGTACTGAACAATCCGGGGATCGTACGGGCGGATACCAGGGACCGGGTACAGGCAGTGATCAGCGAGATGAACTTTATACCGGATTCCATGGCCAGGGGACTGGGCTCCAAGTCCATGCGCACGGTGGCCATCATTGTTCCCAATATTGTGAACTCCTCCATGGCAGAGATTGTCCGGGGAGCCATGAGCGTGTTCCGGGAGCACGACGTGGACACCATGCTGTTTAATTCGGAGGAGGATCCGGACATGGAGCGGCGCCATTATGAGTATCTGGCCGCCAATATGATCCACGGGGTGATCTTTATCACCAGTTGTGGGGCCGATGTGGACTTTCCCCGGATTGCCGGTTCCATGCCGGTGGTGCTGGTGGACAGGGAGGAACGCTATCCCCGGGTGGATTCCTTTCTCCCCAATGATGCTCAGGGCATTGCGGCCCTGTACAACCATCTGAAGGAGCAGGGACATACCCGGATAGCCATGATCCCCGGGAAGGAAAGCACCCGGGGAGCCCAGCGGCGACTGGCTGCCTTCCAGGATATGCTGAGGGCGGATGGACTGGAACTGACGGAAGATCTGGTGGAATTCTGTCCCTGGAGTATGGAGGGGGGCCGGGAGGCCTTCCGGAGACTGCGGGATAGAAATCCCCGTTTCACCGCACTGATCTGCGGATCCGACGGTCTGGCCCTGGGAGCCATGGGACTGGCCTACGAACTGGGACTGCGTATTCCTGAAGACCTGGCCATAACCGGCTTTGACAATGCCCCGGAGGGTGCCTATATGTCTCCCAGCCTTACCACTTTGGATTTCCCCAATTTCCGCATGGGCTGTGACGCTGCCAGGGCAGTGATGCGCCGGTACGAGGATATGAACCGGCCTGCAGAGTATGCCAGCTATCCGCTGCATCTGAAGGTGCGCAGTTCCAGTACCGGGAGCCACCGGGGATAGACATAAAATTCTGCTGATCCCTTGACATAAGTACTTTTTCTAAGTAGACTATTCAAGGTAGCAGCAAGTTTCGGGCTGTGGCGCAGCTTGGTAGCGCGCATGACTGGGGGTCATGAGGCCGCAGGTTCAAGTCCTGTCAGCCCGACCAGAACAAACCTTGTAACCATTGGGTTACAGGGTTTTTCTTTTATCTCCCGAGAGTCCTTGAGGGAGATAAAACGGGAACTGTTCACTGAAACGGAACAAATATCAAGAAAATTAACTGAAACAGAAGGAATATTCAAAACTGTCTAGAATGTATCCCAATAAGGAACAAAGGGATGCAAATTTATAGTATACAGAACGGAGATGCCATGGGATCTGACTATGAAATTGCAAAGAAAATCCGGAAAGAAAAGAAGATCAGCCTGCGCCGTCTGGCGGAACTGAGTGGCCTGTCAGCCTCCTTTATCAGCAATTTTGAGAACGGAAAAGTGAATATCACCCTTTCCTCGCTGAAAAAGATCGCTGCTGCTCTGGAGGTTCCGGTAGCCCGGCTGGTGGCCGATGAGGAGGAGTCTCCTCTGATGGTGGTCAGGAAGAACGAACGCTTCAATATTGTACACCACAAATCCGCAGAAGGCACCGTGATCCAGCAGTTCCTTACCAGAAGCCCCCATTTTGATATGGAGGTTGTTGTTCTGGAACTGCCCCCAGGAACTTCATCGGAGAACTACAAAGCGCATCCCGGACAGGAATTCACCTTTGTTCTCAAGGGAACGGTAAGGCTGATGCTCAATGATAACTGCTCATGTCTGAGCGGAGGCGATATGGCCTACTATGATGCCACCATTCCTCACCGTTGGGAGAACGCCGGGCTGGAGGATGCTGAGATCCTGGTGGGAGCTACGCCAGCTTCATTCTGACAGACTGTTCAGCAGGTAATCTGGACTGCCCCAGGGGGGAGTCCGTGCCATTGTACTGTATGCAGCATGTTGCATGTATTTGGGTTCCTGAAATAATCAGGAATGATCAAGGAGGAATGGAAATGGGCAAACGACTGATCACTCATGGGTACGTGATTACTGTGAACCGGGATTTTGAGATTATCCCGGACGGGGCAGTACTGATTGATGGCAACCGGATTGCTGATCTGGGACCCTCGGAGGTAATGGAGGCCCGGTATCCTGAGGTGGAACGGACTGATGCTTCGGGGAAGGCGGTTTTACCCGGCCTGATCAATACCCACCTGCATTCCGGACTGATCCGGGGCACCGCAGAAGACCTTCCCCTGTGGGAGTGGATCACGAAGCATGTGGATCCGGCCCATAAGGTGCTGACACCGGAGGATGCTGCCATTGCCTCCCGGCTCTGTTACGGGGAGGCCCTGCTTTCAGGAACTACCTGTGTGATGGATATGTACCGGTATATGGACCGTTGTGCCGATGTGGCTGAGGAACTGGGAATCCGGGCAGTGCTGGTGCCTTACGTGGCGGACCGTCCGGGGTATACCTATTTTGAGTCACTGGAGGATAATATCCGTCTGGTGGAGGACCGTCACGGATCCGCAGGCGGGCGGGTTCATGTGTGGTTCGGACTGGAACATCTGGTATATTGCACCGAAGATGCTTATCACAGGGTGGCGGGTCTTGCCGAAAAATATGATGTGGGGATTCATACCCATGGGGAAGAGTCCATTGAAATGACCCGAATGATCAATGATAAATACGGGAGGTCTCCTATCGAACTTCTGTATGACCGGGGCATTCTCAGTCCCAAAACAGTGCTGGCCCACTGTGTATGGCTTACTCCCTATGAGATGGAGATCATGCTGAAGACCGGAACCGGTGTGGCCCACTGTCCGGTAAGCAATATGAAACTGGCCTCCGGAGTGGCTCCTGTACCTGCTTATCTGGAAAAAGGGATTAAAGTGGGGCTGGGCACCGACGGTGTTAAGGAAAACAACAGCCTGGACATGTTTGAAGAGATGAAGTTTGCGTCCCTTTTACAGAAGGTCCATCATCTCAATGCCCGGGTGATGCCGGCAGAGGAGACACTCAGGCTGGCCACCATTTATGGAGCCCGCACTTTGGGCCTGGAGGATGAAATCGGATCCCTGGAAACCGGCAAGAAAGCGGACATCATTTTAGTGGATCTGAAAAAACCCCATATGGCTCCAATCCTGACGGAGGATTACGCCAATGTGGTTCCCAACCTGGTGTTCAGTGCCAACGGCGGCGATGTGCATACCGTTTTGGTAGATGGCGAGATTGTAGTGGAAAACCGCCGGTTGAAGCATGCCGACGCACTGAGCCTCGTGGAGGAAACCACCCTGTGCACCAGGAACCTGATTGAACGCAGACGCCCCTTCGTGCCGGAAAACCCAACTATACAGGATGTGGAACTTTAAGGAGGAGACAACGTGACCAACATACTGCTTAAAAATGTGGATCTGGTTACCGTGGATCCGGAATCCGGAATCATCCGGAATGGCTATCTGGCCATCCGGGACGGACGGATCCAGGAACTGGGGTCCATGGAGCAACTGGATGAAAGCCGCTTCCTGAGTTACCGGGTCATTACCGGGAATTCCTATGGGAAAAGGCTTGTGGCACTGCCGGGATTTGTGCAGACCCATGTGCATACCAGTCAGGCACTGGGAAGGGGTCTGGCGGACGATGTGGATCTGATCACCTGGACCCGGAAAAGGATATGGCCCTACGAGGCGACTCTTACGGAGGAGGACGTATATGTAAGTGCTCTTCTTTCATCGGCTGAAATGCTGCGTAGCGGAACCACCACTTTCTGCGAGGCCAGCGGGGAGCATCCGGACGCCATCGCACAGGCTGTGATCGATACAGGACTGCGGGGAACGGTTTGTCTTTCCACAATGGACATTCCCGGAGAGATTCCCCCGGAACTGCAGATGGATACAGAAACAGCCATCCGGAGGAATATTGAGGTGGTGGAGAAGTGGAAGGGAAGTCATCCCAGGATGGATGCCTGCTTCAACATTCTGAATCTTTTTCTCTCCAGTCGCGAACTGTGGACGGAACTGACTTCCCTGGCCCGGGAAAGAGGTGTCAGGATGCAGACCCATCTTGCGGAGTCGAAAGACGAGGTGACGTTTATCCGGGAGAAGTATGGCACCAGTCCAGTAGGATTTCTGAATGAAATGGGTGTTCTGGGACCGCACCTGCTGGCAGCCCATGTGGTTCATGTGACTGATGATGATCTGGATCTTCTGAAGGAAAACGATGTTAAGGTGCTCCACTGTCCGGCAGCAGGGCTGCGGATTGCCGGGACTGCCCGGATCCCCCGGATGCTGGAAATGGGGCTGACCGTTTCCCTGGGGACCAACAGCCCTCCCTGCAACAACCGCATGAGCATTTTGGATGAGATGTGGCTGGCCGGGATTATGCACAATGCGGTGGAGGACAATCCGGAGGCCATGCCGGCGGAAAGCATCATCCGTATGGCTACCATTGAGGGAGCCCGTACGTTGGGGCTGGACAACGAGATCGGTTCTCTGACCCCTGGAAAGCAGGCGGATGTGGTAATCCTGGACTTGAACAACCTGTATACGACACCCACTCATGACCTGTATTCCACTCTGGTTTACCAGGCCAATAACTGCTCAGTTCATACGGTGATAGGTAGCGGAGAGATTTTGCTGGATAACGGAAGGCTTACGACGATTCATGAACCTTGGCTGATCCATGAAGCAGAAAGAAGAGCACAGAGCATAGTCAGGCGGGCAAAGATTCAGCTGCCCTTGTAGTTTCACTTGTTTTTGGCAAATAGAACGACTCAACGGACGACATCCAGGAATGCACCATGAAAATAATTCCTTAACAGGAGGAAAAAATGAAAAATTCCATGAGGTTCGTCGTGTTTCTGCTGGTGGTAATTATGTTGGTATCCCTGACCGGCTGTACTCAGTCAGGTGGGCAGGAGCCTGCCGGAGGAGATGGCGGGGAAGCGCCGGCTGATCCTCCAGAGGAGGCACCATCTGTTGCCCTGGTGCTGCCGGGCCCCATTTCAGACATGGGATGGAACGCTTCCGGTTATGAGGGTCTGATGATTATCGAGAGTCAGTATGGGGCGGAAGTATCCTATGCAGAAAATGTTTCAGAGTCCGATGCGGAAGGTGTCATGCGGGACTATGCAAATGCAGGCTTTGATATCGTATTCGTGCACGGAGCAGTTTTCCAGGATGCCATGGCCAATGCAGCTCCGGACTGCCCGGATACTATGTTTGTGATCACCAATTATTATGAGAGCGATGCACCGAATATTGTTGCAGTTGCAGTGGCGGACGCAGAGCAGGGATTCCTGATGGGAGCCTTTTCCGCCCTGATGACGAAGAGCGGAACCGTAGGGGTAATTGGCGGAATTGAAATTCCCCCCATTACCGATGCTGTAAAGGGCTTTGCCGTGGGTGCGGCCTATGCCGATCCGGATGTGAAAGTGCTGTCCGCTATGACCGGAAGTGTGGAAGATGCCGGGCTGGCCAAGGAAGTCGCGCTGTCCATGATTGACCAGGGTGCAGATTTTGTCTCGGCTATTGCCAATCAGGCCGGACTGGGGGTGCTGGAGGCAACTGCAGATAAAGGTATGTACTCTGTGGGAGCCAATGTGGATCAGTTTGATGCCTCACCGGACTCCGTGGTTACGAGTGTTACTAAAGAAGTATCCAAGGCATATGATTTTATTTACAGCAAATATCTTGAAGGGGATCTGAACCCTGAGATCTATAGAATTGGGGCCAAAGAGGACCTGATCTATCTGACTCCCTACCACGATTTTGAGGACTTCGTTCCTGAAGAAGTAAAAACCAGGATTCAGGAGATAACCCAGGATCTGATCGATGGGAAAGTGGATCCTCTCGGAAACTGAATATGACTAAAAAATGAGCGATGTTTTATGCCGGCCACAAGGCCGGCATATTTGTGGTTTGACAGAAGACATTCCGGCTGCTATTATATGATTGAAATTGAATATAGAGATATATGAATATAGGGGGATATTATGGACGTGGAACTGCTGAAAGCCCTGGCCGATGAAAGCCGGCTTAGGATCCTGAATCTTCTGATGAGCCGGGAGATGTGCGTCTGCGAACTGGAGGAAGTGCTGGGGAT
>JAXGWN010000047.1:0-8627 GCA_040773285.1 Bacillota bacterium | reverse complement strand
GGAAAACCGTATGGTGGACCTGCTTCCGGTGTTCAGCGGCTTTCTGTGCTACCATCCGGACCAGAAGGGACGGTGCTCCCTGAAAAAGGTTCTTCCCGCCTGGCTGAGCCGCACCTACGACCGTCTTATGATCTCCGCCGGAGGGGATGTGCAGGAACTGTACCCGGAGATGCTGGATCCCGGAACCCCACAGGAGCGGAGGGAGGAAATATTCAGAGGGCTTCTGCAGTACTGTCGGCAGGATGCCCTGGGACTATTGGAACTTTGGGAAAAACTCATGGAACTGACCAACAACGAATGAAACGGACTGTCAGCAGTCCGTTTCATTGTGTATGGAAGTGTCCTGGGGCTGTCAGAGCTTTTGTCCGCAACTTCCGCAAAACCGTGAGCCCGGCTCAACCGGACTTCCGCAGGCGGGGCAGAAGGAACCGGAGGAGCGGTTTTCCAGGGAAACGGGCAGCGTGTCCGGTGATTCTCCGGATGCGATGAACAGCCACTCCACAGATCCGCCTGCATCTTCCGTAACACCAATGGATCCTCCCGGAGATACCAGATAGAAGCAGTCCTCGTCATCATCCAGTGGATTTTCGCTGTCGCTGGCGTCCGCTGTTGCGGCCAGGGAAGCGGGATCGTAGACATCATCCGAAAAGGCAAACTGCCAACTGTTGCTGAGGCCGGAGGCAAAACGGGACGCTTCTGTAAGAGTGAAAAAAGTCTGCATTGAAATTCCTTCCTTTCGGGAATTATTTAAACAGAGGATTATTGCAGTGACTGCAGCGGTCATTAGACATGGGGTTTTTCCATCGGCATACGTTGCAGTAAATAAACCGGTCTGCGGATTTATCATATTTTTCATAGGTTCCAAGTGCCGGATGAAAGCGGAGACGGTCTCCCACAGAGAAATAATCGTACATGTCCCGGCCACTGTCGTGTTCCACGATGGTTTTCTTTTTTCCTGAAACGGTCCGGATCACGGTGGTGTATTCCATATACGTGGTATAGGATTCATCTCCATCGCTGCCTGAATGGCGCTGTTGTTTTTCTTTTCGGAATTTGTCGGTCACAACGCCTTCCCATGCCGGTTTCCTGGAGCTCCGCAGAGCCAGCAGATTGACGACCAGCATTATGATGGCGATTCCCGGCCCAATGACCAGAGCCTCTCCCAGGGGAAAATCGTCCATCAGGAGACCAGCCAGGGGAAATCCGATCAGGGGAACCAGAACCAGGATACTCATGCATCCTACGGAAGTGCGGCGGCTGGATGATGCTGCCTGCAGGATTTCCGGATGGCTGCAGCGGTCTGAAAATCCCACCGGACCGGCCGGCCGGCTGGGGGGCGTTTCAGCAGGTGGAGGCGACGACGGTTTCAGGGTTTCCCCCTGGGGTTGCGGAGCCGGGCTTCCGCAGCCGGTGCAGAAGGTGGCTCCTTCAGGAATCCGGGTTCCACAACTGGCACAATACATGGGTATCATCCTTTCGGTAATGGGCAGCGGCAACAGAGAAAGGGTCACTCTGTTCCGGAAACGAATGGAGACCGGAACCGGTATACACCCTATATATACCGGATGTAACGGAAATCCGCATAGACCAAAAGGATGAGATCATAAAAAATCCCCCTCATACACCGGTATGAGGGGGAAAACAGAAACGACGTTCTAATCCTGATCCAGTCTGCACTCGGACACATCGTATCCGTGGCATTCCAGAACCGGGAGGACGAAGAGAAAGCCAACGCCCTTTTTGTTTACCGTATCCATCTGCAGTTCATCCTTAATGGCCCGGATTACTTTTCTCAGGGTCTCCTCATCCCGGATGATGCTGAAGATGGTTTTGTTGTAGGGTTTATCCCGTTCGATCAGGGAACGAAGACCGGTGAAAATGGGGATGTCCTCTTCCCGTTCCAGCAGGATTTTGCCCAGACCCACGCTGTCGATGGTGGTGGCCCCGCAGGCATTGCGGTAAAAGATATCATGGATATCGTCCAGTCTTCTGGTGTCATTGAGAATCAGAAAAAGTGCACTGGCTGACATGGATAACCTCCTATTCTGACCGGCTTTCGCCGGCTCTGGTAATGGCGTATCGGGTGGTGTAGGGACCGATGATTTCGGTCAGTATGGTGGTGGCCAGCAGAATGGTCACCACTACGGTTCCCAGACTGGTGCCGGGAAACTCGCGGCTGACCGTTATGGCCAGACCCACGGCGACCCCTACCTGGGACAGCAGTCCCAGCCCCAGGTATTTCCGTACGTTGGCCGGAGCGCCCGCCAGTTTTCCTCCCAGGGCTGCGCCGGCCAGCTTTCCGGCAATCCTCAGGACGAAGTAGGCCAGGCCCAGCAGGCCGATCTGGGGCAGAAGTCTCAGATCCAGACGGGAGCCGGCCAGAACAAAGAACCCGGCTATGATGGGAGGGGAAATCCGGTCAATGTCCTGAAATGCTGTTTTCTTCTTCCGGGACAGATTGGTGACGGCAATCCCGGTGGCCATGGCAGCCAGCAGGGTGGAAAGATGGGCCCAGGTGGTGACTCCCACCAGGGTCAGCAGCGTTCCCACCAGAAACAGCATGGATTCGGAGTCCCTCCGGGAGATGCTCAGCAGCCATGCCAGCAGCAGACCGGCCAGGGCTCCTGCCAGGACAGACAGGAGAATTTCCCGAAGGGGATAAAGCAGGACATCGGCAGCCTGCAGGGCTCCTCCGGCCACCAGCACACGGGCCACTGCGGAGGCCACCGCATAGATCATGAGGCACAGGGCGTCGTCCACGGCTATGACTCCCAGCAGGGTACTGGTTACGTCTCCCTTGGCCTGCAGTTCCCTCAGCACCAGGACGGTGGCTGCAGGAGCTGTTGCCGAGGAAACGGCTCCCAGAATCAGGGCCAGAGCCATATCACCGGAGATCAGCCAGGTGGCCAGTCCCACCAGTATGAAGGCAAATAAAGCTTCAAAGAAGGCGATGCTGAAGATGGCTTTTCCCAGCCGGGCGATAATCCTGAACTCCAGTTCGCTTCCAATGGTGAAGGCGATGATGCACAGTGCGAAGTCGCTGATGAATCCCAGATCGGTGATGGTCTGTTCCGTGATCAGTCTCAGTACGGAGCCCCCCAGAAAAAGACCGGCCAGAATGTATCCGGTCACAGTGGGCATTTTGATCCGGTTCATCAGTTTCCCGCAGAAGGCCCCTCCAATCAGGGCAAACCCCAGCGCCAGAAACCCGTTCATTTGTCCACCTCCTGTAGATGCAAGTACCTTATATTCTACCGGATTCCCTGCCGGATGCAAGCGGTGTACGGTTCATCCGCCGCCGGATCAGCAGGATGGCCATCAGGCAGGTGAGCAGTTCGGCTGCCGGCTGGGTCATCCAGATTCCATCCAGGCCCCAGACCAGGGGAAGAAGAAACAGACCAGCGGTAATCAGGGCGATCCCCCGGCTCACCGAAATGACCATGGAGGTGCCGGCCCATTCGATGGCTGTGAAGAAACTGGAGGAGACAATGTTGATGCACATAAAGGCAAAGCCCGCAAAAATGATTCCCATGGCTCTGGTGGTGAGTTCCAGAAGTGCATCCTCACCGGGGATGAACAGGGCAGCCAGTTCCCTCCTGTGGCTGAGCAGCAGGGCCATTACCAGCCCGGTAAAGATCAGGCCATAGAGATAGCCCCAGCGGAGAATTCCCCGGACCCGGTCCTCCCGGCCGGCTCCGTGGTTTACGCTGATCAGGGGCTGCAGGGAGGTGGCCAGCCCGATGATCACGAAGGCGATCATCACATTGACGTACCCCACCACGGCAAAGGCGCTGACGCCGCTGATCCCTGCGGTCCGCATCAGGACCCGGTTGAAAAGAAGGGTGGACACACCGTAACTGATCTCAGAGAAAAACTCCGAAGATCCGTTGTACAGGGCCCGGGCTGCCAGAGGAAGCCGTACTGCCCCGGGCCGCAGGGAAAAACTGTTTTTCCCCCGGGAGAACAGGAACAGCATCACACCGAACCCGGCGCTCTGAGCCAGGCCGGTGGCCAAAGCGGCTCCGGCAATTCCTTGCCCTGTCACCACAATGAACAGGTAGTCCAGCAGGATGTTGAGAAGACTGGTCCCTGCCATGGTCACCATGGCCGTCCGGGGGTGCCCGGTAGCCCGCAGCATATAGTCCAGGAAAAAACTGCCCAGAAAGGCCGGCAGGAAAACAGAAAGGATCCGCAGATATGTAAGCACTCCGGGCAATACGGAGGCGTCAGCTCCCAGAAACCGGGCAACCGGTTCCCCAGCTGCAAAGGATGCCAGCAGGGCCAGAAGGGATATCCCGGCCAGCAGACTCAGGGTCATCCGGAACATCTGACGGGCCCTGTCCATGTCCTGGCGCCCCATCCCGATGGAGACCATGGTGCCTCCGCCCACGGAGGCCATAAGACCCAGACCGGCCACAAAACTGAAGGCCGGCATGACAAGATTGATGGAGGCCAGCCCTCTGCTGCCCACAGTATTGCCGATGAAGATGCCGTCCACCACGATGTACAGGGCGCTGCTCAGCATTCCCACAATATTGGGGATGGCGTATTTCAGCACCAGAAATGGTATGGGATGGCTGGTGATTTCACTGGTGTTTTTCATAATGGCCTCTGGGGAAATGTCTTTTTTTCACTGTACGGGATCAGGGAGCAAAAAGCAATCCGGGGATTCCGGATCCCTTGTATTTCCCGGATCTTTGGGTTAACCTGATAGTCGGAGGATCTGCTATGGTAAAGGACAATGTCAGGTTTGGCAGTATATGTATGGTGATTTCGTCTCTTTTTTTTGCCCTGATGCAATTTTTTGTGAAAATGGCCGGGGATCTGCCCTTCTGGGAGAAGGCATTTTTCCGCAATGCGGTCAGCGTTCTGATTGTGGGAACCATTCTGCTGGTCCGCCGCCAGAGTCTGCTGGGAGAAAAGAGAAACCGGGGGCTTCTGTTGCAGAGGTCTTTTTTCGGAACTCTGGGGGTGATTCTTTATTTCTATTCCCTGGGTTATCTGAATATGGCGGACGCCGCCATGCTGAACAGGATCTCCCCCTTTGTGGTCATGGGAATAGCCGCACTGTGGCTGAAGGAACGGGTCAGCAGAGGACAACTGATTGGTCTTGTGGCCACGTTTTCCGGCGTTCTGATGATAATCCGGCCAGAGTTTTCCCTGCGGTTTCTGCCGGCACTGGGAGGATTTGCCTCGGCTGTGTTTGCTGGAGTTGCCTACGTGTTGGTACGGGTACTGAAGGGAAGGGAAGAACCCCTGACCATCGTGTTTTTCTTTTCTCTGTTTTCCACAGTGGTATTGCTGCCAGTCTTCCTTATAAGTTATGTCCCACCGGCTCCGGTCCAGTGGGCCTATCTGGCCGGAATCGGGCTTACCGCACTGCTGGGACAGTTTTTCCTGACCGTAGCCTATAAATACGCCCCGGCCGGGGAGGTCTCCATCTTCAGCTATGTGATGGTGGTCTTTTCCGTGATATTGGGATATACTTTTTTAAATGAGGTTCCGGACGTTCTCAGTGTGGCCGGTGGTCTGCTGATCCTGTCCACGGCGGTGGCCCTGTATGTGGGGGACCGTTCCCGGGGCAGGGGCCGGATTCTCAAAGAAGACATAGAAGAGTACTAACTGCGGAGGTAACGATGAAAAAACTGATGATACCCCTTCTGGCGTCCCTGATTTTTCTGGGGGGATGCGGGAATGAAGCCATGACTTCCACACCCCTGGCGGTTGTGGACGGACAGAACTTGCTGGGATTTGTGGATGAAAGCGGAGAATATATTTCGGAGGACCGGTATCCGGTGGGCACACTGCCAAACATTCTGGCCCTGGGGCTGAGCGGCTTCAGCGAGGGCCGTGCTGCGGTTCCCCTGGAAGGGAAATGGGGCTATATTGACCAGTCCGGTGCCCTGGTGATCCCTGCTGAGTATGACCAGGTGATGCCCTTTGCCGAAGGACTGGCGGCAGTCAGCCGGGATGGTCTCTGGGGATACATCGACAAGACCGGAAAAACCGTGATGGAACCGGCGTACCAGTATGCCTATCCGTTTTCCGGAGGAGTGGCAGCCGTGATCCAGGACGGCCTGTATGGATATGTGAATATGGACGGGGAAATGGTACTCCCGGCCACCTATCAGTATGCCTATGCCTTTGAGGGTTCTTTGGCCCGGGTGGTAATTGACGGGAAGATGGGCCTGGTGAATAAGGATGGTGAAATCCGGACCCAGCCGGTCTATGAATTCATCGGGAATTTCTCCCAGGGCCTGGCACCCTTCCGGTCCGGGGACAAGTACGGATATCTGAACCGGGACGGCCAGGAATTCGTGCCGGCCGGTTTTGACAGTGCCGGAGTGTTCTCGGAGGGTTATGCCCGGGTCAGTCTGGACAACCGGACCATGTTCATTAACCTGGACGGAGACATCTATTTTGAACTGGACGGGGCCGCCTATGACTTTACGGAAGGCCTGGCCGCCGTGGAGGAAAACGGTCTCTGGGGCTACATGAACAAGGACGGGGAGATGTTTATTGAGGCCCGCTTTGAACAGGCCGGCAGTTTCCGTGAAGGCCTGGCTCCGGTTATGGAAAATGGCCTGTGGGGCTATATTGATCAGACCGGCAGCTGGGTGGTGGAACCCCAGTTCACCCAGGCGGTGAATTTCGCCGGGAAGATGGGAGTTATCAGCAACGGCAATGCCCTGTACCTTATGGACCGGGAAGGAAACATATCCGGGAACAGTTTTACCGGAGTGAACCTGGTGCCCTTCCTGCATATGTCAGTTACCGAATATATCCATATGATGGATTTCTATATGTAGGCTGGCCCTGTGGCGTAGAGGAGGGATAGGATGAGCGGATGTGACCGATTTTTTGACTGGCTGGAACACAATGAGGATGCCCAGGAAATTCTGGAAAGAAAGCAGATGCATCTGATGGTCTCCTTTGCCCGGGAAAATGGGTTCTCCATTTCGGTGGAGGAGGTCATGAATTATCTGGATGATATGGAACGGGATGAGGCAGAGGAGTACCTGGTGAAGACCAGGTTTGTACATCCGGGTTACCTGAATTAACACAAAAAGAAATGCTGCGCAGCCGTCACTTGGCTGCGCAGCATCTTTTTATGGCACTTCCGGATCCGGAACTGGGGGACCTGCAACTTCTGCATCAGGTTCCAGAAGGGATTCCAGTTCCTCCAGAGTTTTTCTCAGCTGGCGGATCAGTTCCTCCAGACGGGCTCTGTCTCCGGGAAGAGGCAGAGGTTCCCGGTCCTCCGGAGTATCCGGAATGGGAGCCTCCTCCTGGAAGTACTGACGGATCACCTCATCCAGTTCATTGGTTTCCACCATGATCAGGTCCCGCCCGGTGGCCAGCACAATGGCCTGCATCTGAGGTATGGAGGAACCCTCCCGTTGCGCCTTCAGATAGATGGGTTCCACATACAGGAAGCCACCGTCCATGGGTATGGTCAGCAGGTTGCCCCGGACTACCTGGGATCCGCTTTTGTCCCAAAGGGACAGTTTCCCTGAGATTTCCGTATCCTGGTCAATCAGGGAATCGATCATCAGGGGCCCCTGAATCTCAGCGTTTTTGGGCAGTTTGTAAAGAATCAGTTCTCCGTAGTTTTCGCCGTCACAGCGGGCGGTAAGCCAGGCCACCAGATTGTTTCTGGGCTGGTCACCCCGGCTGGCCGGGGTGAAGGGAAGGCTCAGCATAAATTCCGTGGCACTGCGGTCCGCAGCATCCGGCAGAGCCATCAGGGTGTAGTAAGGGGCCACCTCCTGGGCGGTTCCTTCCAGCTGGGCTTTGCGGGCCACAAACCAGGCGTCCTCCTTGTTGTAGAACACCGAGGGGTCCTCCACATGGTAATTCAGAAGCATCTGGCTCTGAATCCGGAAAAGGTCCTCAGGATAACGGACATGCTCCCGCAGGTCCGGCGGCATTTCGGAGGAAGGAAGAAAAAGGCCGGGGAAAATCTGCCCGTAAGTGGCGGCCACCGGATCGTCTTCATCAAAAAGGTACAGGTTCACCGCACCGGTATAGGCGTTGACCGTGGCCTTCACGGAATTGCGGATGTAGTTGAGTTCCCCATAGGGCCGTGAATAAGGAAGACCGGACCGGGTGGTGTAACCGTCCAGCATCCAGTACAGGGATCCATCCTGGCTGATCACCAGATAGGGATCCTGGTCAAAGGAAAGGAAAGGAAACAGGGTTTCCGTCCGGGTCCGGATGTTTCGGATCATCATGAGGCGTGAATCGGGTCCGATCTCACGGCTGAAGTAGAATCTGGGGCTTCCGAAATACAGGCTGAACATCAGGCGGTTCAGTGGGGTGATCTCCAGTCCCCCACTTCCCCGGTAGGAGGTCTCCATATTGGTATCTCCCTGGGGAAAATCAAATTCTCCGGTTTTGCTGGCCACAATTTGAAAGCCGTAAGCCTCATCGTCGGTCAGTTCCCCGAAGTAGACCCGGGGTTCGCTCACCTGGAGGGAGTCATGGGCGGATACAGGAGGGGTATCCTTCAGGAGCAGTCTGGCGTATCCATTCCGGTCCATGTCGTTGGCCAGGGTGGCTACCGCTCCGAATCCGTGGGTGTAGCGCATTACCAGATTTATGAAGGTGCCGGCCCGTTCCTCCAG
>JAXGWN010000046.1:0-8762 GCA_040773285.1 Bacillota bacterium | reverse complement strand
TTTTTCTGTTCATAAAGAATTAACTTGAAGTTTCCCCTGAGCGGGACTACGATGAGAGAGGTTTCGGAATGCGCAAAAGCTGGGATGAATACTTCATGGACATTGCCTTCCAGGTGAAGGAACGCAGTACCTGCCCCCGGCTCCATGTGGGGGCCGTGGTGGTGAAGGACAAACGGATCAAGGGAACCGGATACAATGGGAGCCCTCCGGGGTTTCCCCACTGCGAAGAGGTGGGCTGCCTGATGATCGACGGGCACTGCAAACGGACCATCCATGCGGAGGTGAACGCCCTGCTGGAATGCACCCCGGAGGAACGCCGGGGCGCCACCATCTACGTGACCGCCCAGCCCTGCCTGGAGTGCACCAAACTGATCATCGGTTCGGGGATCACCCGGGTGGTGTATGCCAACCCCTATCCCACGGAAGTGGATTTCTTTGCGGACGCCCCCTGGGTGGAGGTGGTCTGCACCAGACGGGAGACGGAGGAACAGGAATGGAACTGAAAACCATAAGCCTGCCCAAACTGAACAATCTGTCCCCCACCCTGGAGTCCACCGCCCTGAAACTGATGGAGGAGGCCGGGGAGCTGGCCCAGGCCATCGGGAAGTTCCGGGGGATGAACGGTGAAAGCCCGGCTTACAGCCGGGAGGAGGTGCTGGATATGACCGTCCGGGAACTGCTGGACGTGGCCCAGACCGCCATATCCATGATGTTTGTGCTGGAGGACCAGTACGGCATCGACACCGGGGAGGAAGTAAAGCGCCACATTGAAAAACTGGTGGCCAAAGGATATATAAGACAGGAGTAGAGATGAAAATATTATGCGTGTTCGGAACCAGGCCGGAGGCCATAAAGATGGCCCCCCTGGTGAAGAAAATTGAGGCCGACGGCCGTCACCAGTGTGTGGTGGTGGTCACCGCCCAGCACCGGGAAATGCTGGACCAGGTGCTGGATCTGTTTGAGATTGTGCCGGATCATGACCTGAACATCATGCAGCCGGGGCAGTCCCTGGAGGAGATCACCTCCAGGGCTCTGATGGGGCTCAGCCGGGTATTCCGCCAGGAGTCCCCGGATCTGGTGCTGGTCCACGGGGACACCACCACCACCTTTGCCGGTGCCCTTTCCGCTTTCTACGACCAGGTGCCGGGTGGGCTCGTGGAGGCGGGACTGCGGACCGGGAAACGCTATTCCCCGTTTCCCGAGGAGATCAACCGGAAACTGACCACCTCCCTGACCGAGCTGCACCTGGCCCCCACGGAACGGGCCCGGGAGAACCTGCTGGCCGAGGGAATAAACAGCCGGGACATTTTTGTCACCGGAAATACGGTGATCGACGCTCTGATGATGACCCTGGGAAAACCCTATGATCTCAGTACCATTGCCGGTCTGGAGAAACTGGATCCCGACCGGAAGGTGATCCTTCTCACCAGCCACCGCCGGGAGAACCTGGGGGAGAAAATGGACAACATTTTCCGGGCGGTCCGGGACGTGGCCACCCGTTTCTCCGATCAGGTCCAGGTGGTCTTTCCGGTTCACCTGAATCCCCGGGTCCGGGAGACGGTGCACTGGCACCTGAGGGATGTGGACAACGTCCTTCTCACCGATCCTCTGGAGTACCAGCCCTTTGTGGCCCTGATGAACCGCTCCCACCTGATCCTTACGGATTCCGGGGGGATTCAGGAGGAAGCCCCCAGTCTGGGGAAACCGGTGCTGGTTCTGCGGGACACCACCGAACGGCCGGAGGCCCTGGAGGCAGGAACCGTCACTCTGTGCGGAACCGATTATCAGGCAGTCTACGATGCCACCTGTGAACTGCTGACCGATCCGGTGAAGTATAAGGCCATGGCCGAGGCGGTAAACCCTTACGGGGACGGCCGGGCCTCAGAGCGGATTGTGGACATCATCAATGAGCGGTACCGGCGGTAGAATCCCCGGAGTGATCCGGGGGGCCTCCTTTGCCGGAGGGCTGCTGATCAGTCTCGTGGCCGGATACCGGCTGGGGGAATGGCTGGACGCACGTCTGGGCACGGGCCCGGTATTTCTGGTGCTGGGTCTTCTGGCCGGACTGGCCCTGGGCCTTTCGGTACTGTTCCGGGAGGTCCGCCGCATGGGAGGGAAATAGATGCCTCACTGGGTTCTGGGGCTGGCCACCGCCGTGGCGGTGGCCCTGCCCTTTGCTCTTCTCAACATGTTATGGCTTTCCGCGGATCCTGGGGACAACCGGGCCCTGCGGTACCTGCTCATGACCAACGCCCTGAAACTTTTCACCTGGGGACTGGTGCTTCTGGCCCTGTCCCGGGTGGGACCCGGGGCCCTGGCCGCTGCCGGGGCCGTTTTTCTGGGTCAGATTCTTATTACCCTTGGTTTGTTCTTTGCGAAAAGGAGGAATCGCCTTGGAGTCGAGGATCCGGCAACTGGGGATGCTGATGGAGGAAATGACGCCTGAAACCGTCTTCTCCCTGGGTCCCGTTCCGGTATCATCCACGGTGGTGACAGCATGGCTGTCCATGGGACTTCTGTTCCTGTTTATTTTCATTCTTACCCGTAACTTGACCCTGGTCCCCCGGACCAGACGCCAGTTGCTCGCCGAAATGCTTGTTGGTTTTTTCAACAGGATGCTGACGGATGTGGCAGGAAGACAGGCCAGAAAGTACTCATGGTTCGTGGGTGCTTTTTTTCTTTATATTCTTTTCATGAACCTGATCTGGTTGGTACCGGAGATGAAGCCCCCCACCTCGGACATCAGCACCACCCTGGCCCTGGGGGTCAGCGCCGTTCTTCTGGTGCAGGTGATCGGGATCCGGGAGAAGGGGACCCGGAACTATCTGAAACACTTTCTTAAACCGGCCCCCTATATGCTCCCCATGAACATCATGGAGGAACTGATCCGGCCGGTGAGCCTGGGGCTTCGTCTGTACGGGAACATGTTCGGGGAAGAGATGATCGTGATGATTCTGTTCATCCTGATGCCCCTTTTCCTGCCGGTTCCGGTGCAGATCCTGGGCCTCCTGATGGGCTCGGTTCAGGCTTATGTTTTTGCTCTGCTGGTCAGTCTCTACGTGGCCGGCATCCGTTCAGAACACTGACAATCCGGCCGCACGGCGGCCGCAGACAATGGGAGGTAGTAAAAATGGAATTTCTTGCAGTAGGACTGGCCATCGGGGCGGCGGCTCTGGGAAGCGCACTGTCACAGGGGAAAGTGGCCACGGCGGCCATGGAAAGCATTGCCCGGCAGCCGGAAAGCGCCGGCGATATCCGCACCACGCTGCTTCTTGCCATGGCCTTTATTGAGGCCCTGACCCTGTTTGCCCTGGTGGTGGCAATTCTCATGTGGACCCGGCTGCCGGGCTAAGGGGTGGATGGAATGAACGCTGTACTGGAGGCCCTGAGTTTCGATGGGGTTACCTTTGTCCTGATGACCGTAAACATTGCGGTGGTTCTGTTTGTGGTGTACCGGTTTCTTTTCCGGCCGGTCAGCGCCCTGCTGGAAGCCCGGGAAGAAAAGATCGGGGAGAGCCTTCTGTCGGCAGCCAATGCCAGAAAGCAGGCCCGGACCTACGAACTGATGTACCAGGAGCGGATGAACAACGCCCGTTACCAGGCCCGGGAGATCATCGAGCAGGCCAGGACCATGGGGGAAGGAATGAAAAAAGAGATTCTTGAGGATGCCGGGAAACAGGCCCGGATCATTGTGGAGGGAGCCGCCCGGGAGATCGAGCAGGAAAAAATCCGGGCCTACCGGGAGATTTCCGGGGACTTTGCCACCATGGTGACGGAGGCGGCCTCCCGGGTACTGCGCCGGGAGATCCGGCCGGAGGAGCACCAGCAGCTGATCGATGAATTTCTCCAGGAAACGGGGCGGATCCATTGAGTACCAGCGCTGTGGCCCGCCGGTATGGGGGAAGTCTGTTTGCCGTAGCCAAAAGGGAGGGAACCCTGGACGAGATTGACCGGGATTTCGACCTGGTGGTGCATCTGTTTAAGGACTATCCCCGGATCCGCCGGGTATACGAGGACAAAAAGATTTATGCCGGTAAGAAAATGAAACTGTTCGGGTCCTTTTTCCGGGACCTGATCAGTCCTGCCATGCTGAGATTTCTCTTTGTGGTGATTGAAAATTACCGGGAGGAGTACCTGTTTGACATGGGCCGGGAGTTTCTGAGGCTGTACCGGCAGGAGCATAATATTGTGGAGGCCCGGATCACCACTGCAGTTCCTCTGACCGAGGAAAACCGGCGGTTCATCGAGAATGAACTGTCGGAAAAAAGTGGCCGGCAGGTGGTTCTCCGGGCAAAACTGGATCCGGAACTGCTGGGGGGAGCGGTGCTCCGCTTTGGGGATCTCTATGTGGATGACTCCCTGAAAACCCGGCTGAAGGAACTGGAGACGGGACTTCTGATTGCCTCCCGGACCCGTCCGGACCGGAGCCGCAAAGACCGAAAGGAAGAGCACAATGTATCTGAGACCAGATGAGATAACCAGCGTCCTGATGGACAAGATCGCCAATTTCCAGTACCGGGCGGAGGCAGCGGAAACCGGCACCGTGGTGCAGGTGGGCGACGGCATTGCCATTTTATATGGACTGGATGAGGCCATGGCCGGGGAAGTCCTTAACTTTCCCAACGGCAGTTATGGGGTGATTCAGAACCTGGAGGAGGACAATGTGGGGGCGGTGATTCTCGGCCCCTATACGGACATCCGGGAAGGGGACGTGGTGCGCCGTACCCGCCGTGTAATGGACGTTCCGGTGGGACCGGGTCTTCTGGGCCGGGTGGTGAACGCCGCCGGGGAACCCATTGACGGGAAAGGTCCAATTGCCTTTGACCACTACGGACTGCTGGAGCGGCCGGCTCCCGGCATCCTCAGCCGGCAGCCGGTGGGGGTGCCCCTGGCCACCGGGCTGCGGGCCATTGACTCCCTGGTGCCCATCGGGCGGGGACAGCGGGAACTGATTATCGGGGACCGGCAGACCGGGAAGACGGCCATTGCCGTGGATACCATTATCAATCAGAAGGGAAAAGACGTGATCTGCGTCTACGTGGCCATCGGGAAGAAGGCTTCCAGTGTGGTGGGCCTTATCGAGGATCTGGACCGCTACGGTGCCATGGAATACACCATCGTGGTCAGTGCCTGCGCCAGCGAACCGGCCCCCATGCTGTATCTGGCCCCCTTCACCGGCTGTGCCATGGCGGAGGAGTTTATGTACGCCGGTAAGGACGTCCTGATCGTCTACGATGATCTCAGCAAACATGCGGCGGCCTACCGGGAGATTTCCCTGCTGTTGCGGCGGCCTCCGGGCCGGGAGGCGTTTCCCGGGGACATCTTCTATCTGCATTCCCGGCTGCTGGAGCGTTCTGCCCGGCTGTCGGATGAACTGGGAGGCGGCTCCATGACAGCCCTTCCCATTGTGGAAACCCAGGGGGGCGACGTGTCCGCCTACATCCCCACCAACATTATTTCCATAACGGACGGACAGATTTTCCTGGAGTCGGATCTGTTCCATGCCGGGGTGCGGCCGGCCATCAATCCCGGCATCTCTGTATCCCGGGTTGGGGGCGCCGCCCAGCTGCCGGCCATGAAGCAGGTCAGCGGGCGCCTCCGGCTGGAACTGGCCCAGTTCCAGGAACTGGCGGCGTTTTCCCAGTTCAGTTCCGATCTGGATCCGTCCACCCTGAAAAAACTGGACCGGGGCCAGCGGATCGTGGAGGTGCTGAAGCAGCCCATGTACCGGACCATGGCCGGAGAGGACCAGGTGGTGGTGATCCAGGCACTGGAAAACGGGCTGTTCGACTACGTCTCCCTGGAGGAGGTTTCGGATACCCAGGAGCGCCTGGTGTCCTATGCCCGGCAGACGGTACCGGAGCTGCTGGAGTCCATCCGGTCCGGCCGGCGGCTGACGGAACTGGACTTTGAGGATCTGGCCAGGATGTATGGCAGTTTCCGGCAGACCGTTCTGGCCCGCAGCCATCCGGAGGCGATCCGTCATGGCTGATATACGGGGGATCCGGCAGCGGATCCGCAGCATCGGCAGCACGGAAAAGATTACCCGGGCCATGCGGATGGTGGCGGCGGCCAAACTGGCCGGCACCCAGAAGGACAGGGCCGAGTCAGAACCTTATTATGAGACCCTGGGAAGCATAACCCGGCATCTGCTGGCGGATGAACATCATTATGAGCATCCCCTGCTTACCCGTCAGGGGGAAGGGACCCATGTCCTGGTCATTTTCTCCTCGAACCGGGGACTTTGCGGAGGGTATAATCTGAATCTGTTCCGCCTGGCCGATCATTGGCTGGCAGAACGGAATGATGCGGGGGAACCGGTGGTCCTGATGCCTCTTGGCCATAAGGCCCGGGAGCATTTTGGCAATAATCCGGCCACCCGCCTGATCCTGGACGTGGGACCCACGGACCGGCCCTCCTATGAGGAGGGCCGGATTCTCACCGATACCCTGGTGAAACTGTATCTGGAGGAAAAAACTGCTTCGGTGACCCTTCTGTATACCCGGTTCCATTCGGCCATCAGGCAGGAGGCAGCGCTGGCGCCGCTGTTTCCCCTGGAGGCAGATAAAGGCCATCTGAGCGGCACCGACTATATCTTTGAGCCGGATTCCCGTCAGGTGGTGGAACGGATTTTGCCCCGGTATGTGGAAACCCTGGTGTACCGGGCTCTGCTGGAGAGTAAAACCAGCGAGCACGCCGCCCGGATGACCGCCATGGATTCTGCCTCCCGGGCGGCCCGGGACATGATCCGGGACCTGACCGTACAGCTGAACCGGGCCAGACAGGAAGCCATTACCATGGAACTGGCGGAGATTGTGGGGGGCGTGGAAGCCCTGAAGAGGACCTGAGGATAATACAATGAATACTGGATTTGTGGTGTCTGTCATCGGACCGGTGGTGGACGTACAGTTTGAGGAAAAGATACCGGAGATACACAATGCGGTGCTGGTGCGGGCTGTGGACCAGGATACGGAGTACCCCACGGCGGTGGATGTGACCCTGGAGACCATGGAGGAGCTGGGCAATAACATTGTCCGCTGTGTGGCCCTGTCTCCCACCGAGGGAATGGTCCGGGGAATGAAGGCCCTGGACACCGGCGGCAGTATCCGGGTGCCGGTGGGGGAGCAGAACCTGGGGAGGATGTTCAACGTGCTGGGACAGACCATTGACGGGAAAGAGCCGATTCAGGGAGCGGCCACCCGCAGCATTCACCAGATGAGTCCGCCGTTTGCCTCCGTGAAGCCCTCCCGGGAGATTCTCCCCACGGGCATCAAGGTGATCGATCTTTTGGCTCCTTACGCCAAAGGGGGAAAGATCGGGCTGTTCGGGGGAGCCGGAGTGGGAAAAACCGTCCTTATTATGGAACTGATCCGCAACATCTCCGCTGAGGGGGGCGGCTACTCGGTGTTTACCGGTGTGGGAGAGCGGAGCCGGGAAGGAAACGAACTGTGGCGGGAAATGAACGAGTCCGGTGTCATTGACCGGACCATCATGGTGTTTGGTCAGATGAATGAACCTCCGGGCGCCCGGATGCGGGTGGCTCTCACCGGACTCACCATGGCGGAACATTTCCGGGATGAACTGCGCCAGGACGTACTTCTTTTTATTGACAACATTTTCCGCTACACCCAGGCGGGAGCCGAGGTATCGGCCCTGCTGGGCCGGATGCCCTCGGCGGTGGGCTACCAGCCCACCCTGGCCACGGAAATGGGGGAACTGCAGGAGCGGATCACCTCCACGGACAGGGGTTCCATCACTTCGGTGCAGGCGGTCTACGTACCGGCCGACGATATGACGGACCCGGCCACGGCCACCACGTTTGCCCATCTGGACGCCACCACGGTGCTGTCCCGGCAGATTGTGGAGCAGGGCATTTATCCGGCGGTGGATCCTCTGGATTCCACCAGCCGGAAGCTGGATCCCGGGGTGGTGGGAGAAGAGCACTACCGTACGGCCCGCCGGGTCCAGGAGATCCTGCAGCGCTACAAGGATCTGAAGGACATCATTGCCATTCTGGGCATCGATGAACTTTCCCTGGAAGACAAAAAAATAGTGGGAAGGGCCCGGAGGATCCAGCGGTTTCTCAGCCAGCCCTTCCACGTGGCGGAAACCTTCACCGGAATTCCCGGCCGCTATGTCGCCCTGCAGGATACCATTCAGGGATTTCAGGAGATTCTCGAGGGAAAACTGGATGACCTGCCGGAAGAGGCCTTTTATATGGTGGGCACCATAGATGAGGTGCGTACCAAGGCCCGGATGCTGATGGGGGATCACGATGAGTAAACTGACCCTGCAGGTGGTGGCGGCTGCGTCCCGGGTGCTGAGCCGGGAGGTGGATTCGGTGAGACTTCCCGGAATCAGCGGGGAATTCGGCATCCTCCCCGGACACGCACCCATGATCTGTGTTCTGGACATTGGTGTTCTCCGCTACACCGTAAACGGAAAAATGACCAAGGTGGCCCTGGGGGGAGGATTCCTGGAAGTAAAGGACAATCTGGTGACGGTGCTGGTGGAGACGGCGGAGACCCGGGAGGCTATCGATGTGACCCGGGCCCGCCGGGCAGCGGAACATGCCCGGGGCTCCCTGAAGGGAGGATACTCCTCCCGGGAAGCCGCTGAGGCGGAGGCAGCCCTGCGCCGGGCCCTGGCCCGGCTGCAGGCAGCCCAGTAGGCCGTATTCCGGAAGAGCCAGGCAGGCCTGCCGGACTGTATGGAAGGCACGGCGCCGGATTTATAAGAAAGCAATGAACAGAAAAAATGAG
>JAXGWN010000045.1:0-8829 GCA_040773285.1 Bacillota bacterium | reverse complement strand
GTTAAGATTGGATTAATTTAAGCGCACTGGCCCCGGGCCCTGTCCTATGATAAGATGCAGTCACTGGTATAAGGAGGTCCGTCATGGCTGCTGAAGATGTGAAACGTTACCTGCTGGCCCATCTGCCGGCCGAAAGAATTATGAGTCCCGGACCCGGGGCCACCGTGGAGGAGGCGGCCGCCTCCCTGGGAGTACCCCCGGAAAGAATCGCCAAAACCCTGGCCCTGCGGGGTCCTGAAGGCCCTCTGCTGGTGGTCACCGCTGGAAATACCCGGCTGGACAACAGGCAGTTCCGGGACCGGTTCGGGCTGAAGCCCCGGATGCTCTCCGGACAGGAAGCCCTGGAACAGACCGGTCATCCGCCCGGTGGAGTCTGCCCCTTTGCGCTCCCGCCGGGAGCCACCGTCTGTCTCGACGCATCCCTTAAGGAAAGTCCCACGGTCTTTGTGGCCGCAGGAGACACCCATCTGGTGGTGGAGATGACCCCGGAGGAACTGGCCCGGCTCACCGGCGTCCCGCAGTGGGACAGTCTGTGCCGGCCTGTCCCGGAGAAAGGAGACGCCCCGTGCTGATCGGACTTATGAACTTCCTGGCGCTGGTCTATTACTGGAGTTGGTTTTTCTGGCCTCTGGCCTTCATCAGTTCCCTTATCCGGGCCATCACCCGGTCAGTACAGGGAGAGGACGACTGGGTGAAATCCATGCTGATTGCCGCTGGGTGCCTTATGGTGATTCTGGCGGGCCTTACCGCCCCCAATTTCCGGTAGGCTACCGCAGTTCTCTCCTGATGTAGTCTGTTACGGCCATCCGCCCCCCTCCGGGCCGGGTGGCCTCCTTCATTATGGCGGTCCCCACAATCACCCCGTCACAGTGGGGGGAAAAGAATTCCACATCCTGCCTGCGGCTGATGCCAAACCCCACCGCCAGGGGAAGATCCGTCAGTTCCCTCACCCGGCTGAGATATTCCCGGGACTCCCGGGAAAATTCCTCCCGGATCCCGGTGACGCCTCCGGCGGACACACAGTATACGAAACCCCGGGCATTCCTGAGGATCCGTGGAAGCCGGTCCCCGGAATCCATGGACACCAGGGGAATCAGGGCCATATGGGACTCTTCCAGGGCCTCCTTCAGTTCCTGCTGCTCCTCCAGGGGAAGATCCGGCACCACCAGAGCGTCAATCCCGGCCTCCCGGGCCGCTCCGGCAAACCGCTCTACCCCGTATTGGAGTATGGCATTATAATACATCAGCAGCACAAGGGGCATCCGGGATCTCTTCCGGATTGCCGCCCCCATGGCCAGCACCGTCTCCGGTGTGGTTCCGGCCTCAAGGGCCCGGGCCGCCGCCGCCATAAGCACCGGTCCGTCCGCCAGGGGGTCCGAAAAGGGAACCCCCAGTTCCAGTACGTCCACGCCTGCCTCCTCCATGGCCAGGGCCATTTCCACCGTGTCCGGTGCCGCCGGATCCCCGGCGGTCAGATACCCGATCAGGGTATGGCGCCCCTCTTCCCGGTTCCTCGTAAAAACCTCTTCCAGCCGCTCCATCAGTATTCTCCCTTCTCGTTCATATCCTTATCTCCCCGTCCGGAAAGATTCACCAGCAGAATATCCCCGGGCTGGTACTGCCCGGCCACCTGCAGTGCCAGAGCCACCCCATGGGCACTTTCCATGGCCGGTATGATCCCTTCGGTCCGGGACAGCAGCCGGAAGGCCTCCCGGGCCTCCTGGTCGGAGACCGCCCGGTACACCGCCCGTCCGGTCTCCTGGAGATGGGCGTGCAGGGGGCCCACCCCCGGATAGTCAAGGCCCGCAGCCACCGAGTCCGCCGGCAGGATATTTCCCCAGGCGTCCTGCAGCAGCATGGTCTTCATTCCCTGGAAGACCCCCGGTTCCCCCCGGGTCAGGGCCGCCCCGTGGGCCCCCGGCTCCGGTCCGCGGCCTCCCGCCTCAGCCCCGTACAGTTCCACCGGGTCCTTCAGAAAGGCATCAAAAAGTCCGGCGGCGTTGCTGCCGCCTCCCACACAGGCCACGGCTCCCCGGGGAAGTCTTCCGGTTTCCCGGAGAATCTGTTCCCGGGCCTCCCGGCCGATCACCGACTGGAAAAACTGCACCATCTCCGGATAGGGCGCCGGTCCCACCACGGACCCGATCACATAGAAGGTGTCCCGGCTATTGGCACTCCAGCTGCGGATCGCTCCGCTGGTGGCATCCTTTAGGGTGCGGCTGCCGTCGGTTACAGGAATAACCCGGGCTCCCAGCAGTTCCATTCTCCGGACGTTGAGGTTCTGCCGCTCCATATCCCGGCTCCCCATAAAGATGGTGCATTCCATCCCCATCAGGGCGGCTCCGGTGGCGGTGGCCACCCCGTGCTGTCCGGCCCCGGTTTCCGCCAGAACCTTTCTGAATCCCATCCTCCGGGCCAGCAGCAGCTGTCCCAGCACGTTGTTGATCTTGTGGGATCCCGTATGATTCAGGTCCTCCCTTTTCAGATACATCTCCACGCCTCCCAGCTGTCTCCCCAGATTTCTGGCCTGAAACAGCGGGGTGGGCCGGCCGGTATAGGTCCGGTTCAGTTCTCCCAGTTCCCGGAGAAACTCCGGATCCTTCCGGACCTGGCCGAAGGCCTCCCGGATCCGCAGCACCGCCGGCATCAGGGATTCCGGAAGAAAGGTTCCTCCAAACTGTCCGTAATATCCATCCTTGTGTTCCATTTTCGTGTCTCCTCCATCAGGGCCCGGATTTTTTCCGGATCCTTTCTTCCACTCCGTTCCGAACCGCTGGCCACATCCAGGCCGGCAGGTCCCACCGTCTCCATGGCCTCCCGAAGATTTTCCGGGTTCAGACCCCCCGCCAGGATCAGCCGCTCCCGGGGGATTTCCCGGGGAATCCGGCTCCAGTCAAAGGTCCTTCCGCTGCCACCGGGTGCCCCGGGGGCCATGGCATCCAGCACCACCATCTCCGCCACCTCCAGATATCTGAGAATTTCTCCTGCCGGGCTGTCCCCTGGCAGGGCCTTCCAGATCCGTCCCCCCAGACGGCGGATCAGCTCCGGGGATTCCTGTCCATGCAACTGAAGAATCTTAAGCCCCAGTGCGTCCCTCAGGTTTTTCATCTCTTCCTCCGGGGCATTCAGGAATACTCCCACCGGAAGGATCCGGGGATCCAGTGCCTGCAGGATCTCCCCGGCAAGCCGCAGGTCCACCTGCCGGCGGCCGGGGGCAAACACCAGGCCACCATAGCCGGGGAGAAACGGATTCACAGTCTGGGCGTCGGCCGGGCTCCGGAGGCCACACACCTTAAGAAACATAGCCATCCCTCAGATTCCGGGCCAGGGCTGCCGGATCCGGGGAGCGCATAAAACTCTCCCCCACCAGAATAGCCCGGACCCCGCTTCCCCGTAGTTTTGCCGTATCCCGTCCGTCCCGGATGCCGCTTTCACTGACCAGGACCACATCGGGGGGGACCAGCGGGGCCAGCTGCAGGGTAGTCTCCAGGGAAACTGAAAAGTCCTGCAGATTTCTGTTGTTGATCCCCACCAGATCCGCCCCGGCCTCAAGAGCCATTTCCAGTTCCCGGCGGTCGTGAACCTCCACCAGGGGGTCCATGCCCAGGGAGCGGGTCAGCCGGATCATCCGGTCCAGCTCCCCCCCGGTAAGAATGGCAGCAATCAGAAGAACTGCTGAGGCCCCCAGGGCCCTGGCCTGGTAAATCTGGTATTCCTGAATGATAAAATCTTTCCTCAGCAGGGGCAGCCCCGGATACCGGGAGGCCACCCTCCGCAGATGGGAGGCTGCCCCCAGGAAGTAGTCTTCCTCTGTAAGGACACTGACTGCCTCCACCTGCCCCAGATAGCGGCCCGCCTCCCGGACCGGATCGAAGTCCTCCCGGATCATCCCCAGGGAGGGGGACGCCCGTTTCACTTCCCCGATCAGGGAAAGACCTGCACCGGACAGGGCCTCCCGGAAGGAGGGGGGTGGCGCTACAAACAGGCTCTGGCGGACCACATCCTCCAGGGGAGTCTGCCTTATTTCCCTTTCCAGGGTCTTTTTCTTCTGTTCCACAATCTTAGTAAGGATCATTGGAGTCCCTCCCGGCTCATCTCCCGATAGGTATCCACCAGCCGGCCCACCGTTCCGTCCATCAGCACCTTACGGGCCAGTTCCACACCCTGGAAGACACTGTCCGCCCGGCCCCCCACGTAGATGGCTGCCCCGGCATTTAACAGAAGGAAGTCCCTCCGGCTTTCCGGGCCTTCGCCCCGGAACAGTTCCCTCAGAATTTCCGCATTCTCCGCAGGACTTCCTCCGGTCAGTTCCTCCGGCCGGTGCCGTCTCAGTCCGGCCTCCTCCGGCTGAATGCTGAAGGAGGTCAGCCGGCCACCGGCCAGTTCCATGCCGCTGGTCTTTCCGGAGACACTCATCTCATCCAGACCCCCATGACCGTGGACCACCAGAGCCCGGCTGAGCCCCAGCCGCTTCAGGGCCCCGGCCATCACCGGCACCAGTTCCTCCCGGTACACCCCCAGCAGCTGCCGGCCGGTCCCGGCCGGATTGGCCAGGGGACCCAGCACATTGAATATTGTGCCAAACCCCAGTTCCTTCCGGATGGGGGCCGCATGCCGCATGGAATCATGGTACAAAGGGGCGAACAGGAACACGATCCCCAGACTCCGGTAGATCTCCCCGGCCCGCTCCGGGCTGAAACTGATCCGGATTCCCAGTTCCTCCAGCACATCTGCGGAACCGCTTTTCCCGGAGGCGGAGCGGTTCCCGTGCTTGATCACCGGCACTCCGGCTGCGGCTGCCACGAAAGCAGCAGCTGTGGACACATTAAAGGTGTTCTTGCCGTCCCCACCCGTTCCACAGGTGTCCAGGGCGTCCGCCCCCGGGGCCGGAAAGGGCCGGGCCATTTTCCTGAGGGTCATGGCCCCGCCGGCAATCTCCTCGTCAGTGGCCCCCTTCAGGGCCAGGGCGGTGAGAAAACTGCCCACCAGCGCCGGACTTGCCTCTCCCCCCATGATTTCCTCCATACACTCCGCCGTCTCCTGCTGGCTGAGACTTGTTCCCACCATAATTCTTCCCAGTGACTGTCTAAGCATGATACTCTCCCTCCCGGACAAACCGTTCCAGAATCTCCCTGCCGTGGCTGGTAAGGATGGACTCCGGGTGAAACTGCAGACCATACACCGGGTACTGCCTGTGCCGGATGGCCATGATACTGCCGTCCGGAGCCGTGGCCTCCGTCTCCAGGCAATCCGGCAGGTCCTCCACCACCAGAGAATGGTAACGGCCCACCTCCAGGGTCCCGGGGAGTCCTGAAAAGAGGCCCCGTCCACCATGCCGGATGGTATCCTGCTTCCCGTGGCAGATGACCTTTGCTCCGGTGACCCGGGCCCCGAAGGCCTCCCCGATGGCCTGGTGTCCCAGACAGATCCCCAGAATGGGAATCTCCCGGAAGCTCCGCCGGATCAGGGGAAGGCAGATGCCGGCGTCCCGGGGGGTCCCCGGCCCCGGAGAAATCACCAGGGACTCCGGCTTCATCTCCAGCAGCTGCTCCGGGGTGATCCGGTCGTTGCGGATCACCTCCACATTTTTCCCCAGCTGCCTCAGCAGCTGGTACAGGTTATAGGTAAAGGAATCGTAATTATCCAGCAGCACGATCATTTCTCTCATCTCTCCTCTTCTCATCTCATCTGTCTCTTCTGTCCAAGTGGCGTATACGGTTCGGTTCAGTGCCCTTCCTGCGAAACCTCCACCGGCCCCAGAGCCTTCAGGGTTGCCTGCAGCTTGTTGCGGACCTCCTGGTATTCCCGGGCAGGATCCGAGTCGTACACGATGCCGGCCCCGGCCTGCAGGAAGGCGGTTCCATTCTTTATGGCCAGGCAGCGGATGGCAATGCAGGTATCCATATCCCCGTCGAAACCGAAGTATCCGGCACATCCCCCGTAAAATCCCCTCTTCACCGGCTCCAGTTCCTCAATCAGTTCCATGGCCCGGATCTTGGGGGCCCCGCTTAAGGTGCCTGCCGGCAGGAATGAGGCCAGAATCTCAGGGGCAGACAGTTCCGGCAGGGCCTCTCCCTCCACCAGGCTCACCAGGTGCATCACATGGGAGAAGCGGTGGACCTCCTTCAGCTGAGGCACCGTGACGGTTCCCGGGCGGCTGACCCGCCCCATATCGTTGCGGCTCAGGTCCACCAGCATCATGTGCTCAGCCGTCTCCTTTTCATCCTGCAGCAGTTCCTCCGCCAGCCGGATATCCTCCTCAGGGGCAGACCCTCTGGGTCTGGTACCGGCAATGGGGCAGGTGGACAGGCGGCTTCCCCGCTTTTCCGCCAGCATTTCCGGTGAGGATCCCATTACCTGGGAATCACCAAAGTCCAGGAAAAACAGGTAGGGGGAGGGATTGATCTGCCGCAGGTTCCGGTAGACACGGAAGGGATCCACTGCGGTTTTTGCCCGGTACCGCAGAGACAGAACCGTCTGGAACACATCCCCCCGGATGATGTGGGAGCGCACCCGCTCCACCTTCTCCATGAACTCCTCCCGCTCCATGTTGGCCTCCAGCCGGGTAACCCTGCTTTCCTGGGCGGCTCCGGGGGAAGCTGCCATGCCGTCCCGGAGATCCTTCTCCATCCGGTCCAGTTCCGCTTCCCCCTGTTCCCGGAAACCTTCTTTTCCCTCCACCAGCGCCACCAGATACACCCGCTGGTGAAGATGATCCATGGCCAGATAATGGGCGGAGACCATAAAACGGGCCAGGGGAAGTCCGGTCTCCTCAGAACTTTTATCGGGAAGCGTCTCCCGGTGACGGACCGCGTCATACCCCAGATACCCCACCAGGCCTCCGGCAAAGGGAAAGGGGGCCGGGTCCTGCAGCCGGTATCTCTCCAGCACCCGGGCCACCGCATGGAAGGGATCTTCAGGAAGGATCCGGGTCTGCGTCCCTTCCGTGAGGACACTTTTTCCGTCCAGGGTCTCCAGACTTCCCTCCATACGGCCCAGGAAGGTATAGCGTCCTTTTCCCTCCTGCCGGCTTTCCAGCAAAAACCCGGGTCCCTTGCCCACATAGGCACTATAAAGGGTCACCGGGGTGTGGGTATCCCCGGGTACCTCCCGGATGCAAATTCTCATATTTTCTGTTTTCATGGTTTCTCTCCCCTGTTTTAAAATACAAAAAGACCACCGTCCATGGGACGATGATCTCGCAAGCCACCCATTCCTGCCGGTATGAAAAGACAAATAAAAAAACATTTACCCCATTTGGGATAAATGTTTGAATCCATTTATCTTGCCACCCAATGACAGACCGTTTCAGGTACCAACATACCCTATCTCTGTAACGGGAGATCCCGGCTCGGCTCCGGCCTTACGGCCTCGACCTTGCGTCTCCAAGGGCCCATTCCCTGTTTCCTGCTGCTCCGGACCTTTCACCTGCCGCCGGCTCGCTGTGCCAACCTGAAACACGTACTCTTCCCTTTTCATGGACGTTCAAGTATTTAACTGACTTCAATTATAGCGGGGTCACAGGAGTCTGTCAAACCGGAAATCAGATTGTGGAAATTTTCTCTTTCAGCCAGGTGGTCAGCTCGGTCCCTCCGATGGTGAGTCCCGGTTCCCAGGGACTGGCCATGATCCGGAAAAAGTTGACATACAGGGTGTCGTCCTTTACCAGGTACTCTTCGGTAGTCATGGGAACAAAGGAGACCGTAATGGTGCGGTCCCCGGAGCCCTCCGCCAGATCCCCGGCTGCCAGCGCCTTCAGGGGCTCCGTCATCCGGGCCAGTTGCTCCTGGTCCTCCAGGATGTAAAGATTGTTGTTCCAGAAGCGGGCTTCTTTCGGCACCATCCCGTTCAGCAGTTCCCGGTTGGATACCGCACTGAGAACCCGACGAAACTGTTCCGGTCCGAATTCCCCGTCAAAGATGGCGGAAAACTGGGGCATGGCCGCCAGATCACTGATGTACATGTCGCTGACCTTCTCCCGGTCCAGCACCATGTTCCAGTATACCAGCATGGCCTCCAGTGCTTCCAGATCCTTCCTGATGTTCATAACCTTTCTTCCGTCCTTTCTAATAGAACACGTTGCGCAGCCGTCCTTCGGTCCGGGGACGGATCTCCGGGCTGCCTTCCGGATCCGTAAGATCCAGCAGCCGGTCCCCGATAAAGTCCATAAGGGGTTTCCCCCCGATCTCCACCCGGTTCCGGGGATCGTCCTTCCGGGGAAGGGCCGCAAAGAAATTGATGTACAGGCTGTTTCCGGACAGAACGTATTTTCTCTGCCGGTCAAAGGGCACAAACACAACGTTTAGGGTTTGTGGCGCCTCCGGCCGCTTTTCCCGCAGTTCCGGCAGCAGGGAGTCCAGATTCAGCCGTTTCAGGGGAGCCACCTGTTTTTCTGTCCAGGCAGGATCCTCCAGCATCCAAAGATTGTCCACCCAGAAGCGGCTCTCCCTGCGGTTGTCGCTGCGGAAAACCTCCCGGTTGGACAGGGCGGACAGAATTTTCCGTACCGAGATGTTGTCGAATTTCTCATCGTACACCGCCTGGTACTGCTCCATCTCCGCCACGGTCAGTATAAAAATTTCACTTACCTTGCTCCGTTCAATGATCAGATTCCAGAAAAGCAGCAGACTTTCCACCATTTCCAGATCGACCCGGATTCTTTCCAGCATATTTACGCCTTTCTGTATTCCCCGGCCTTATCGGAGAAAAATTTCTGTATTTCCTGCAGGGCACTGATGAGAACCTCATTCTCTTCCGGATGCAGGGCTTCCTCGATGCTGTGTATCATCTCCCGGTGGAACTCCTCGTGATGACGGTGGGCAGCCGCTC
>JAXGWN010000044.1:0-8843 GCA_040773285.1 Bacillota bacterium | reverse complement strand
TGGGCATATGCCCTTTACAATAATAAGTATACCCCCATTGGGGCATATGTCAATAATCCGGACGGACTTCCATAAAAAAATCAGCAGACAACGCTGCTGATTCTTCCTTCCTGTGTTCATTTCCCCTGGGATTTTACCGCTTTTTCCGTTCCGGCCAAAACTGTGTAAAACTCAGAAACTGAGAAGCGTATCCACCGACATTCCCACCTGATAGAGGGTGCCCCGGGCATCAGCGATACTCAGGTATTTCACCAGTTTGTCCTCCCCGATCTTCCGGCTGATGGGGGTGGCATACACATCCCGGGTTCCCCGGCTCACCTCTTCCAGCTGGGGATGGAACTGATACAGGTCTATGCCCAAACTGGGAGCATCCGTGGTCACCCGGATCACGCCGGAACCGTCGGCCACATGGATCTCGTCCACTCCGGTTTCCTGCAGCAGCTGCTGCAGCCGGGAAGTGTCCGGATCCCCGGACTCCAGCCGGCTGCGGATCAGGCGGCAGGCGGACAGCATTTTCCCCTCCATGGCCGCGTTGGCCACGTCCTGCTGCATCCGGTCGGCTCCGGTATCCAGCCGGGCAATAATCTCCTCCAGTTCCCCCTGCTTGCGGCTCTGCAGATCGATCTCGGCCGAGGCTTCCTGCATCCGGGCTGAAATTTCCCCGGACAGGCTGGCCGCCCGGTCGATCTCTCCGGCAATGTTTTGTCCTCCCTGACTGATCCGGTCCATCTGGGAATGGATGGCCTCCACTTCCCGGATACAGCCACTGAGATTCTCCCCGATGGCCTGCATCCTTTCCAGAGTCTCGTCGGCCACCTGTTTCGCCTCTCCGGCGGCCATGGTCTCCTCCTCCAGGGAAGAAACCATGGAGAGGATTTCCCGGGACAGTTCCCCCATGACCCGCTCAATCTCCGAAGAGGCCTCCCCGGACTCTCCGGCCAGTTTGCTGACCTCCTCAGCCACCACCGCAAAGCCCCGGCCGTGCTCTCCGGCCCGGGCCGCCTCAATGGAGGCATTGAGGGCCAGCATATGGGTCTGTCCGGCAATATCCCGGATCCGGTCCACCAGGGGAAGAACCGACTGGGCGGAATCCCTGAGAGCAGCGGCCCTGTTTCCGTTGTCGGCCACCAGAGAACGGATTCCATCGATACCCTCCCGGATCCGGGCAGTATCCCCGATGCTCTGCCGGGCCGCCTCCACCGATTCCGTGGTATACCGGGCGGTTCCGGCCACCTGCTTCTCCATGGCGGCCAGCACCTCCACGATTTCCCCGGCTCCGGTATGGATGTCCAGCAACATCTGGTACAGTTCCCCGTTGCTGCGGGCAGCCGACCCGGTATTTTCCGCCAGCATCCGGATCCCGCTGGCTCCCTCACTGGCATTCTCATGGATCTGTCCGCTGATCCGGGCAATCTCCGTGGCCATGGTCACCTGGTGACGCAGCCTCTCCCGCAGCCCTTCCAGCAGCCGGTCCAGGTCCTGAAGCACTTCCCCTTCCGGACCTCCGGCAGCCTCCACCCGGAAGGTCAGGTCATTTCCGCTGATCCGGTTCACCACGGAACGGATTTCCCGGAACCGGGGAACCAGCAGCCGGTCCAGTCCCAGGCTGAGCCCGGCGGCCAGCACCGCCATGGCCATACCGGCCGCCAGCCAGCTGCCGGTCATCTTCATCATCAGGGCCACAGTCCCCAGGGCTGCCGCCAGAACCAGAAACAGAAACAGGCGGCCCACCGCCCGGCTGTTATCGTTCATGAAAATCACCTCGGTTTATCCCTGCCACATCGGCATATTTTATTATAGTTCGGCAGAAAAGCCGGATCCGTTAATAAAAAGGGACCTGATTTCTCAGGTCCCTCGGGATTGATCTTCCTAAAACTACAGCAGTCCCACCATGTCGTTGAATTCCTTGATGAGAACGTCCAGTTTCTCGCCCAGACCATGTACGTCGCCCCAGTATTTGTCGGCGTCGTACCACTGCTGATCCAGTTCCTCCACGTCTTTGCCCTGTTGCTCCACCCAGGTGTAGTACTTCAGATTGTGGATTCTGAAGGCCTCTTTGTAGCCCAGTTCCAGCATGTTGTCGGTCTTGACCGCATCCAGGTAACGGGCAGAGTCCACAGCAGCGTCGGCAGTGGTGTACTCTCTTCCGCCTCTGGCTTCCTTCATTTCCACCAGTCTGGACTGGTACATATCCACGGAGTCGGTCAGGACAGTGGCAATGATGTCGGTGGATTTCAGGTCATAGTACTTGGCCATTTTGATGGCCATCAGGATGTTGGCGGCACCGGAGATGCCCACCCAGGACAGCTTTTCGATAACGTCTTCGCTGACGCCGTTCTGTCTCATGTACTCTTTTCCGCCTTCTTCGTTGAAGAACCGGATCAGGGCCAGCGGATCGTTGTCGTCAATGGCCATTACGATGTCGGTGTTTCTTACGTTGTGTACCCAGGGAATGTGCTTGTCGCCGATTCCCTCAATTCTGTGGTATCCGAACCCGTTGTTCAGCAGGGTGGGGCACTGCAGGGCCTCACCGACAGCCACCAGGGCACCGGGGAAGTGATCTTTCACATACTCAGCTCCGGAGATGGTTCCTGCGGAACCGGAGGTTACGCAGGTTCCGGCCACTCTGTCGCCGGGACGCATAGCGTCCTTGATCATGCTCTCCAGGGCGCTTCCGGTAACAGCATAGTGCCAGGCCGGGTTCCCCATTTCAGCAAACTGGTTGAAGATGATCACGTTGTCTCTGGTGTCGATCAGCTCCCAGGTTTTGTCGTAAATGTTTTTAACGTCGGACTCACCGCCGGGTGTGGCAATAACCTCACCGGCTACTTTTTTCAGCCACTCGAAACGCTCCTGGCTCATGTCCTCCGGCAGAATGGCCACAGACTCACAGGCCAGCAGTCTGGAGTTGAAGGCGCCACCCCGGCAGTAGTTTCCGGTGGAGGGCCCTACAGCTGCGTGGTAGGTGGGGTCAAACTGACCGGTCACCAGTCTGGGAACCAGGCAGCCCAGGGAAGGACCTACCTTGTGGGCACCGGTGGGGAAGTATTTTCCGGACATGGCCAGAATTCTGGCGTCCACTCCGGTAATAGCCTTGGGCAGTTCCACGTAGTTGGGAACGTCGTTGTAAAGGCCGCCTTCCATTTTGGGCTCGTTCTTCCAGGAAACCCGGAACAGGTTTACAGGGTCAATATCCCACAGGCCCACGTTCTTCAGTCTGTCTTTGATCTTGGCCGGAATCAGGGAAGGATCCTTCATTTCTGCAAAAGTAGGAATAATAATGTTATTCTCTTTCGCCCGCTGTGCGGTCTTTTTCAGGATCTGTTCGTTTTTGGTCAGGTCTATCATCGTTTATCCTCCGATCAACATTTGAAATTTTTTCCCGCTGTCTATACTATAGTACGGGACCCGGAAAAATTCAATACCATTTAATTAAAAGAGCATAAGTTTAATGAGAATGTTTTCCCAATCCGTATATGTTTCATCTCTCCCGGATCAGAACAAGGAATTGCGGGGTATCCGGGTGAAACCGGGTACCACCCTCCCGGCCGGGAATTCCCCGGGCCAGGTTCACCATCAGCACCTCCGGCTCCGGGTATCCCCGGCGGGCCGCCTGGGAGCGGATCTCCACCAGATGCTCCGGTGTCACAAAGTGAAACAGAAGGCTCAGGGGACTGCCGCTTTCTGTCTGCACCCGGTCCACCCAGTCCAGCAGCCCGGTCAGATCCCGGGAAGATCCCCCCACAAAAATATGGTCCGGCGTTTCCGGCAGGGTTTCCAGAATTCCCGGGGCACTGCCGGAAAGCACCGTAAGATTCTCCGTCCCCCGGCGCTGCCGGTTCCTCCGGATGGTCTCCACCCGGACGGGGTCCTTTTCCACCGCATACACCCGGCGGACAAAGGGGGCCAGTTCCAGGCCCACCGCCCCGCTGCCGGCACCCACATCCAGAACCGTCTCCTCCGGTCCCGGGGACAAAAGTCCAAGAATCATCATACGGACTTCCCGGCCGGTCATGGGTCCCTCATGGATCAGTTCCTCATCGGGAATTCCCGGTCCCCGCCGGAGGGTCATGCCATACACATGCAGGCGCCGTCCATGATACTCCAGATCCCCCTCCGGCAGAAGCCCCACTTTCCGGAGCACCTCCGCGGAAGCCCCGTTGTCCGGATCCACCACCCCGTACAGGCGGCGGCAGGACAGCCGGCTTTCTGCATGCTCCACCAGGGCCAGGGCCGCCACGGTGGCCAGCCCCTGGCCCCAGAACGGCGGCTTCAGCCGGTAGCTGATCTCCAGTTCCCTGTTTCCCCGGTGTTCAAAGGAAAAGAATCCGCAGACTCCGGCCACCAGGCCGGAGTCCCGGAGAATCATCAGCCACTGTCCGGTCCCCGCCGGATGACGCACCCAGGTCTCCTTAATATACTGCCGGATTTCCTCCGGGCTTTTTGCTCCGGACAGGGAAAACCGCATCACCTCAGGATCTCCGAAAATCCCCTGAAGATCCTCTTCGTCCCCGGGCATCACCGGGCGGTAATGAAGACGCTGCGAACTTTTCATATCCGGCTACAGGGAGGTCCGGGAATCACAGTACTCACACCTGTACTGCTTTTTCACCGGGTCCACCAGGTAAAATTCCACCTCTCCCACCGGCTCGCTGTTGGAGATACAGCGGGGATTCTTGCAGGTAAGGATCCCCTTCACCCGCTCCGGCAGACTCAGCTTGATCTTATCCACCCGTTCCCCGTTTTCCACGATGTTCACCGTGACGTTGGGATCGATCAGACCCAGCACCGTCAGGTCGATGGTGATGTCATTTTCCACCTTGATCAGGTCCTTGCGGCCCATCTTGCTGCTGGGCACGTTTCTCATCAGGACCACCACGTCCTCCACCTGATCCAGTTTCAGCTGGTTGAAAATCTTGTAGCCTTTCCCGGCCTCAATATGGTCAATCACGATTCCCTTTTTCAGTTTCGACACATTGATCATTTTACTCATTTCCTCCCACATCCCAGCAGTTCGGCGATCAGGGCCATCCGCACGTACATTCCCATGCGGGCCTGTTCGAAGTACAGGGCCCGGGGATCCTGGTCCACCTCCGGGGCAATCTCATTGACCCGGGGCAGGGGGTGCATCACGATCATGTCTTTTCTGGCCAGTTCCATCTTCCGGTTGTCCAGAATGAAGAAGTCCTTCAGTCTTACATATTCCTCCTCAGATACGAAGCGTTCCTTCTGTACCCGGGACATGTACAGGATGTCCACCTCCCCGATGGCATCCTCCAGTTTGTCGGTGGTGCGGAAACTGCCCTCCGGCAGTTCATCCAGCACATAGGCCGGCATGTTCAGTTCCTCCGGAGAGATCAGGATGAAGCGGATCCCGGGGTACCGGCTCATGGCCCGGACCAGGGAATGGATGGTCCGGCCGAACTTCAGGTCGCCGCAGACCCCCAGGGTCAGATTTGTCAGTTCCCCCCGCTGACGCCGGATGGTCAGCAGATCGGTGAGGGTCTGGGTGGGATGCTGGTGACCGCCGTCTCCGGCATTGATCACCGGCATTTCCGTATATTTGGAGGCCAGCCGGGCGGTTCCCTCCCGGGGGTGCCGGATTACGGCGATGTCCGCATAGCAGGCAATGGTCCGGATGGTGTCCGCCAGGGTTTCCCCTTTGGCGGTGGAGGATGTTCCCGGATCATCGAACCCGATCACCTGGCCCCCCAGCCGCAGCATGGCAGCCTCAAAGGAAAACCTGGTGCGGGTGGACGGTTCATAAAACAGCGTGGCCAGCAGCTTTCCCCGGCAGCTGTCCAGCCATTCCCCGGGCCTTCGGATAATCTCGTCGGCCAGATCAAAGATCCGGGTCAGCTCTTCGGTGGAAAAATCAAAGGGCTCAATCAGGTTTCTTCCTTTCAGCATAGGGTATCCTCCTTTAAAAAAATGCCTTTCCCGCAGCGCAGGAAAGGCATCAGAAAAAAGCATGCAGTATTCACTATGGTACCTTTCCGGCCTCCCGGGCCAGATTAAAGTTACGCCTTAGTAATTATAGGATGAAAGCCTGACACATGCAACCGCAGAGACAGGATTTTTCATCGCTCCGGAGAGTTTTTTTTCGTCTCCGGACAGGCCGTGAGAATAGACTCCGGGGGAATGTGAAGAAGGATCCGTTTCCCGGGGACCGGGTCCAGCCGTAGAAAATCCTGCCGGTCCAGCTGAATACTCACCGGTTCCGGTGAGGCATCCGTAAGCAGATAGGAATCATGGAGGGGCAGAATCCGCTCCACCACAAACTCCACCACGTTGTCGTGTCCCCTGGCCTCGTTATGGATGCGGATTCTTCCCGCCCGGACGAACAGGTCCAGAGGAGTTCCCGCCGGAAGGTCTTCAATGCATTCCACGGACAGTTCCATTCCCGTGCCGGTACACACCCGGCCCGGTCCTGTGACCACAGCGCTCCACAGATTTTCAATCCCCAGAAGCCGGGCCGATTCCCGGCTGCCGGGATGCTCCAGTATATCCCGGGGCGACCCGTCCTCCAGAACCCGGCCTTCCCTCATCACCAGCAGACGCTCTGCCAGCAGAGGAATCTCCGCCGGGTGGTGGGTGATCAGCACCAGGGCGGTTCCGGATCCGGAAAGGATCCGGGCCACGTCCCCCAGCAGGGAACTGCGGGTGGGAAGATCCAGGGCGGCAAAGGGTTCATCCAGCAGCAAAAGATCCGGCTCTGTGGCCAGAGCCCGGGCCAGACTGATCCGCTGGGCCTCCCCGCCGGACAGTCCCCGGATGGTCCTCCCGGCCAGATGGGAAATATTCAGCCTCTCCATCCAGACCCTGGCTCTGCGGAGCCGTTCCGCCCGGGGCACGCCCCGGATGGCCAGCCCCCGGGCCACATTGGACTCCACGGTCCCCTTCAGCAGATTGGCATCCTGAAACACCACCGCCATACGGCGGCGGGTGGACAGGGATGTGGAGGCTTCGCCCCCCGGCCATACAACCTCTCCGGACTCCGGGGAAAGAAGTCCCGCCAGAATTCTCAGCAGGGTGGACTTTCCCGCCCCGTTGGCCCCGATCAGGGCCAGCCGCTCCCCCTTCCGGATGGTGAACCGGTCAATGTTCAGGATCTCCCGGCCCCCGGCGGACCATCTGAGGTCCCGGGCCTCCAGCAGAACATCTCTCATCGCTCTGCCCCCCTCTGTTGCACAATGGTCAGCAGCAGGGTCACCCCGTAGGCCAGCAGCAGCAAAATGGTTCCCAGGGCAATGGCCACATCGAAATTCCCCTTGGATACCTCCATCACCGTGGCGGTGGTCAGCACCCGGGTATACCCCTTAATGTTGCCACCCACCATCATGGAGGCGCCCACCTCACTGATCACACCTCCAAAGCCGGCGATCACCGCCGCCAGCAGAGGAAGCCTGGCCTCGCGGACCAGCAGGAAAAAGGACTGCAGCCGGGAGGCCCCCAGAGCCCGGATCTGTTCCCGGATCCCCTGGGGAATGTTCTGGATGGACGCCGTGGAAAAGGCGATCACAATGGGACAGGCAATAATGAACTGGGCGATCATCATGGCCGCCGGGGTGTACATGATCCGCAGGAACCCGAAGGGTCCGTAACGCCACAGAAACACACTGACCCAGAGGCCGGCCACCGTGGGTGGAAGCCCCATCCCGGTGTTGAATACGCTGATCAGAAACCGTCGTCCGGGAAACTGGCGTACCGCCAGCAGCATGCCGGCGGGAATCCCCACCGCCACGCTGAGAAGGGTGGCCACACCGGAGATTTTCAGGGTCAGAAGGGTCACCGCCCGGATCTCCGGGTCGGCGGACCCGATCAGCCGCAAAGCCTCCAAAATTCCATTGATTAGAGTTTCCAAATCAGATCATCCATTCCCTATGTACAGTTACAGTGCGTCCGGGAAGAACAGGGGCTCCCCGTATTCCTCCACCCCGAAGGTCCCGATGGCCTCCTGGACATCCGCCCGGGCCATAAATTCCGTCAGGGCTTTGGCTCCCTCATAGTTCACCAGATCAAATTTATCCGGGTTCACTGCCATGATGTGGTAGATGTTGTTGAGAACCTGATCCTTCTGAAGAAGGATCTCAAGTCCCCCCAGATTCTTCTTAAGGCTCAGCCAGGTGGCCCGGTCGGTGAGAGTGTAGCCGCTTTTTTCCGCAGCAATGTTCAGGGTATCACCCATACCGGCTCCGCTTTCCTGGTACCAGGCGCCAGCCGGTTCCACACCGGCCGCCTTCCACAGGTTCAGTTCCATTTTATGGGTTCCTGAATCGTCCCCACGGGAAATAAAGATGCTTTCCGTATCCGCAATGGCTGCCAGACCTTCTGCCGCAGTACTCAGGTTTTTAAGTCCGGCAGGGTCCGCCGATGGTCCCACAAAAACAAAATCGTTGTGCATCAGCAGGGTGTAGTCCACCACGGTGCCATCGTCCACCAGAACCTGCTCCGAGGCCGGGGCATGGGTCAGCAGCACATCCGCCTCCCCTTTGGTTCCCAGTTCCAGAGCGGCTCCGGTTCCCACGGCAATGGTCTTCACCAGATAGCCGGTCTCCTCCTCAAACCAGGGGATCAGCATATCAAGCAGTCCACTGTCCTGGGTACTGGTGGTGGTGGCCAGAATCAGTTCCGGATTTTCCGGTTCCGGCTGGGGTGCCGGTTCCTCAGCGGCCGGCGGCTCCGAAGGAGGCGCCTCAGCAGCCGGTGCGCCACAGGCTCCCAGAACCAGAGTCAGGGCAAGAAGCAGGGCAGGAAGTGCAGTGTACAGTTTTTTGTTAAACATCCTTTGACCTCTTTTCTGCTCCGCCCACGCCAAAAAAAGCGCACACAGTTTCCCCGTG
>JAXGWN010000043.1:0-8856 GCA_040773285.1 Bacillota bacterium | reverse complement strand
GCAACGACCTTTATCTCCTGTGGAAGCTTCCTCAGCAGATTTTCAATGTTCGTTGCAATTTGTCCCATGATACCGGATGGTCTCTGTCAGTCAAGCTTATGGATAACCAGTCCGCTTCTCAGTTTGGGTTCAAACCAGGTGGACTTGGGAGGCATAACCTCGCCGGCATCCGCCACTCCCATCAGGTCCTCGATGGTGGTGGGATACATGGAGAACGCCACCTTCATACCATTATTCACCCGGCGCTCCAGTTCCTTAAGTCCCCGGATTCCCCCGATGAAATCGATTCTCTTGTCGGTACGGGGGTTGGCGATCCCCAGAAGGGGATCCAGCAGGTTCTGCTGCAGAATGGCAGAGTCCAGAGAGTTTACCGGGTGGGAAGCGTCGAAGCTGCCCTCCAGTGCCTCCAGAACATACCATTTCCCATCCAGGAACATCCCGAATTTATGCTTGGCATCGGGGCGGTACTGTCCTTCCCCGTTGTATGGGCTAACGGAAAACTTCTCCTCCACCCTGCTGAGGAATTCCTCCGAACTGAGTCCGTTCAGGTCCTGAACCACACGGTTGTAGTCCATTACCATCAGGTCGTTGTCCGGGAAGATTACAGCCAGGAAGAAATTGAATTCCTCATCACCGGTATATCCGGGGTTCTGTTCCCGACGCTTCAGGCCCACCTTGGCAGCGGAAGCACTACGGTGGTGCCCGTCCGCAATATACAGATAATCCAGGCTCTCAAAAATGGTCCCGATACGGGCCACCAGATCCTGATCATCCACCACCCAGACCACATGGGAAATTCCATCGTCTGTGGTGAAGTCATAAACGGAAGCGTGTCCGTTCACCCAACCGGATACAATTGAATTCAACTCATCCTGGTTACGGTAGGTCAGGAATACCGGCTCGGTATTGGCATCGCACACATCGAAGTGCTTGATCCGGTCAATTTCCTTTTCCTCACGGGTAAACTCGTGCTTCTTGATAATATTGTTATTGTAGTCATCAATGGATGCACAACCCACCAGACCGGTCTGGGCACGGCCATCCATCACCTGACGGTAAATGTAGAAGCAGGGTGTGCCATCCTGGATCAGGACTCCCCGGCGGATCATATCCTCCAGATTTTCCCTTCCTTTGGCGTAGACCACATCGTCATACTGGCTGATAGACTCGTCAATATCGATTTCCGCCCGGCCCACATGCAGGAAAGAGTTGGGGTTATCCCCGGCCATCTCCTTGGCTTCCTGACGGTTCATCACGTCGTAGGGAAGGGAAGCCACCTCGGCGGCCAGACCTTCCTGGGGACGCACTGCTTTAAACGGTTTTACTACTGCCATCTGTACCTCCCCGGAATCTAGAAATATTCCTTGATGATCTCAACAATTTCAGAGCCGATTCTGGCCTGTGCCTCTTTGGTGGAAGCTCCGATGTGCGGTGTGCAGGACACGTTGCCCATGCAGACCAGTTCCTCATTGGATGTGGGTTCCTTTTCAAAAACGTCCACTGCGGCTCCGGCCAGTTTCCCGGATTTCAGTGCCTCAACCAGGGCAGCCTCATCCACAACACCACCTCTGGCACAGTTCACCAGGTAAGATCCGTCTTTCATCAGAGACAGTTCCCGGGCCGTGATGGTGGCACCCACTTCTTTTTCAAAAGGAATGTGCAGAGAAATAAAGTCGGAGTTCTTCAGAACATCGTCTTTTTCCATATACTCAAACTGATCGAATCCGTCAAACTTGCCCACGATGTCCGTGTAAATCACTTTCATGCCCAGAGCAGAAGCCTTTTCCGCCAGACTTCTGGCAATACGTCCAAACCCGATAAGGCCCAAAGTCTTGCCGGCCAGTTCGATTCCTTTATAGGCGTTTTTGTTCCACTGGCCATCTCTCATGGTCACGTTGGCAGCCGGGATAAACCGGGCCAGGGCAAACATGTGGGCCAGAGCCAGTTCGGCAACGGCTGAGGAACTGGCAGCGGGAGTATTGCGGACATCGATGCCCACTTCCTTTGCCTTGGCGGCATCAATGTTGTCGATGCCCACTCCTGCACGGATCACCACTTTCAGCTGACCGGTCTCGGACGCTGCAGACAGGATGTCAGCCGTTACTTTTGTGGCGGAACGGACCACCAGGGCATCTGCCTCTTTCACTTTCTGTGCCAGCACCGCCGGCTCATAAAACTCCTCGACCAGCTCATGTCCCAGATCTCTCAGGGCGGCAGCCGCTTTTTTGTCCATACCGTCTGTTACCAGAATTTTTGCCATCGTACCTTCCTCCTCTTTCTTTTCATTGATTGAAAAACAGAGGAAACTTAGAGCACGGCTGTGCTCTAAGTCTCCGTCGGATCAGTGTCAGGATTCCTACAGACCCAGGATGTCCTCGATCTCAAACAGCAGAGTGCGGATCTCCGGCAGTGTGGTGTCTGCCATATGGGCGATCCGGAAGGTCACGTCCTTGAGCTTTCCGTAACCGTTGGATACCACCATTCCCCGCTTGCCCAGTTCCTTGTTCAGGTCGCTGATGCTGATGTTTCTGGTGTTTTTGATGTTGGTCAGTGTTCTGGAGGCATATTTTTCCTCAGCCAGCAGTTCGAAGTGTTTTCTTCCCCAGGCTCTCACATACTTGGCCATTTCCTCGTGTCTGGCGAAGCGGTTGTCCAGTCCCTCCAGCATGATCTTGTCCAGCTGGTAATCCAGTGCGTACATATGGGACAGGGACGGAGTGGAGGGGTACTGGTGATTCTTCTTCTGGATGGTGTCGTAAATCTCCTGCATGTCGAAGTACAGGCCTCTGTGTTCCACTTCCTTGGTAGCCTCGTAGGCTTTTTCGGAGAAAGAGCAGATGGCCAGTCCCGGAGGCAGCCCCAGGGCTTTCTGGGTGGAAGTGATCAGGATGTCAATTCCCAGTTTGTCCACTTCGATTTTGGCACCACCGGCAGAACTGACGGCGTCCACACACCAGATCACGTCGGGGTATTTTTTCATTACTTCAGCGATTTCCTCAACCGGGTTCTGAATTCCGGTGGAGGTTTCATTGTGGGTTACGGTAATCAGATCATACTCTCCGGTGGCCAGAACTTTGTCCACGTCCTCCGGCAGAGTGGGCTGACCCCATTCTGCTTCGAATTTATCGGCGGGCACTCCGTTGGCAGTGGCCATCTTATACCATCTGTTACCGAAGGCTCCGATAGAAAATACTGCTGCTTTCTTTCTGGTGCAGGAGCGGACAGCCCCCTCCATGAATCCGCTTCCGGAGGAAGTGGACAGCATGATTACATTCTCGGTGTACAGCAGTTTCTGCATTTTGTCATTGATGCTCTTCTGCAGTACCGAGGCATCATTGGTTCTGTGTCCGATCATCGGTGTGGCCATTCTGGCCAGTACATCGGGTGCCACGTCCACAGGACCTGGAATAAAGAGTTTCTTTTTCATTTCCCTTGTTCCTCCTCAAAGATAGTTGAAAAATATTTTTATAACCCGTCCGCCTCTGGTCTCCTGACAGATGCAGCCGGACTACAATCCACAGGGTTCTACTTCACTTTCACCAGCATACCAACTTCCACCGGAGCATTCATGGGCAGCCCGCAGGTTCCGATGGCAAACCGGGCATGTTTTCCCGCCTCACCGAACACCTCTCCGAGAAAATCGGAAGCTCCGTTGATGCACTTCGGCTGGTAATCCACCTCCTGAAGACAGTTCACGAAACCTTCCAGTTTCACAATCCTCTCCACCTGATCCAGGGAACCCACCAGACTTTTCACCACAGCCAGTCCGTTCACCGCACAGATCCTGGCAGCTTTATACGCCTCTTCCACCGTCACGTCGCGGCCCACAACCCCTTTGTATTGCAGCTGGCCGGCCACCACGGGCAGTTGTCCTGATACATAAATGTACTTGTCGGTCATGACTCCGGGTTCGTAGGCAGCCGCCGGTTTGGCCGGCACAGGAATCTCTACGCCCATCTCTTTCAGTTTTGCTTCGTACGACATTGGACACCCCCCCTGATTCTTACTTAAAAAACAGAATGATTTTTAAGTGTGATTACACTGCTAGTATATCACACTACAATTTTTTTTGTATGAATTTGTTGGAAAAAAGGAAAACTTCTTTCAGTTATTTACTTCCTCCGGATCCAGCAGATACGCCTCCAGGATTTCCCCATAGTACAGCACATGGTAATCCCCATTGTTGTAGGCGGTATCGTTGATCACCTGATCCAGATTTTCCGGATCCAGTTCCTGCCGGTACAGGGTGCGGCACTCGAAATGCAGCCGGCACTGTCCCACCACCGGGGTATCCAGCAGCCCGGCCGCCGGCACCCGGCTGAGTCCGAATTCCCGGAACTTGTCCAGGTTTCTTCCGGAGTTCTTTCCACAGGCCAGCAGCTGGTCCTGCAGATCCTGGTCCAGAGGCACACTGACAGTGAACACCCCTGCATTCTCCAGCAGTCCATAACTGTAGCGGGAAGGACGCACCATCACCATCAGGACCGGCTTCTTCCACATATATCCAATGGTTCCCCAGCCTATGGTCATCACATTGTCCCGTGGCCCCCGGACACTGAGAAAGGCTCCCCGGGGCAACTGCTCCAGAAACTTTCTGGCATAATCCTCATAACGGACTTCGGTTCTCACTTCTGATTCATCCTCCTTCCGGTTACCAGGTCCCGGGTAAACCCGGCCACAAAACGACCCTGCAGACGGGCGATCCGGATTTCCTCCGGAGTGATTTCCCGGTCGTTCATTCCTCCGGTGATCATGGAGGCTCCGTATACATAGCCCCCCACCGGAATATTATCCACATGCATTTCAGCGGTGCCAAGATCGCTGGGAAGGCTCAGTGCTGGCATCCCCTGATGGAAAAAGAATGTGTGGAGGGCATGCAGGCAGGTTTCCTGTCCCCCGTTCTGTTCCGATGCCGTAGTGAATGCGCTGCCGGGTTTCCCCACCAGGCTCCCATTTTCCCAGAGAGGGCTGGCCTCATTAAGAAAAGCCATCATCTGGCTGCTGGGCATACCAAAATACGTGGGTGCACCCAGGATGACTCCATCGGCTCCACGGAGGGCTTCCAGATCCGCCACCGGCAGATCCGCAAACTCCCGGCAGGCCTCCCAGGCCCCGATTTCTTTCAGTTGTGTCTCACTGAGCAGTTCCCTGACCCGGTACATTTCCACGCTGGTGCCGGGAATCTCCAGGGCTCCCTGGCGGATCTCACGGGCCATCCGGTATCCATGTCCATGCAGGCTATGAAATATTATGCTGATTCTCACTGATTATCCTCCCCTGACTCCGGCTTACGGAAAGTCAGTTCCGGCCGGAAAACCTTATACACCTGATGCTCCTTCACAATCCGGTAGGACGCACCGGACTGCTCTGCCACTCCCTCCGGGGATTCATAGCGGTAACTGACCTTTGCCTCTGCACCGCTTCCCTGATCGGCTCCCACCGATTCAACGGTGTAATCTTTCAGGACCACGGCCCGTTCTTCCCACTGCCGGTCAAATGCGACGGAATCAGCAGGACGGCTTTCCACCGGGGTCAGCAGGAACAGCCGGTCCAGCTGGGTACGCTTTTCCGCCTCCAGATACCGTTTCAGAGCCTCCTCCGGCGTTCTGCCCAGAATGTCCTTCCCGGCAGGGACCGCAACCGGCTCCACCGGATCATAGAAGAAGATCCTGGGATCGTAGTTGTTCCCGGCAGACCAGATCAGATACTCATCGATCCCCAGTTCCAGACCGGCCACAATCTGTCTGGCTATCACTTCCGGAGTATATTTGATGTACCCAGGTACCCAGGAGGCAGTAAAGCCCTGAATCCAGGGGCGTATAATGGCCGGCTCCTTGAGTGCGGCATTTTTCTCCAGCCCCTCCAGCAGAGCGGCCCGCAATACCCCATAGGGCTCCGCATCGGGATATTTGTATCCATACCAGCCGGTGCTGTAGTGACTGGGATAGATCATGGGACAGATGTACTCAGTGTTGGGAGCAATTCTCAGCCAGGTCTGTCCGATGTCCTCCGGATAATCCTCCCAGCTGCGGGTAATCACCCCAAAGACATCCGCCGACTGGTGCACCCCATAGGGCTCCAGATGTTTTCTGGAATACAGCAGGAAATCCTGGATTCCCTCATCCTTCCGGCGGTCTTCCCGACCGGGAAACTCCGTGATGGGATTGTAGGTTCTGGCATTGTCCGGAAAGCGGACGTAGTCGTACTGGATCTCATCAAATCCCCGGAGTGCTGCCTCCTGAGCCAGTGCTATATTGTAGTCCCAGACATAGGGGTCAAATGGGTTCACCCAGGCGGTATTGCTGCGGTCCCGGTAGACTCCCCCGGCCTTCAGCTGAATGGCATGCTGGGGCTTGCGGTCAGCCAGCAGGGGATCCTTGAAAACCACAATCCGTGCAATGGTATATATATCATTTTCCTGAAGATAACTCATCAGCCGGTCCGTATTTTTCATGGTGATCACCCGGTCCGGAGCCACCTCGTCCACCACGGGAATTGCACTATCCCAGGAAACCAGGCCGTCATCGTTTTTAACATCGATGACCAGGGCATTCACTTCCGTGGCCCGGCATATTCCCAGAATTCTTTCCAGTTTGTTCAGCTGATCCACCCGGCTGCCATCAGGACTGTTTCCGGTCTTCCCGGAAAGATCCCGGATATACTGTGCATAGTATTCAATCTTTTCCTCATCAAAAGAAAAACCCGCCACATGGGCGCTCACGTAAAGCCCTTTGGCCCGGACCGTGGGAATCTCCCGCTCCTGCCCCGGCTCCGGCAGCGGCACATAAAAATCTCCCCGCTCCTGCTTTCTCGTCTCCTCCAGGGCTCTGTGTTCCTCCAGCAGCAGAGCCAGTTTTTCCTCCTCGGTCAGTTCCGGCTCCTGGTCTTCTTCTCCGTCCGGGATCCCGGCCTCAGGAACCTCTTCCGGCACCTGCGCATCACTGCCGGCACTGCATCCGGCAGTCAGCAGCAGAACCGAAAGAATCACCAGCAGTACCAGACTTCCTCTTCGTATAGTCAATGTTATTCTCCTTCCGCTCCATATGTGTTCCTTTCTATTCTATCTTTCAGGGCTCTTTGTTTCTAGTGTATAATCGGATATACCACAAACCACAGGATAGAAAACCAAGGAGGAGCCATGGAACTGAAAGGAAATGTCGTCATTGCCCAGGGCGGAGGCCCTACCGCCGTAATCAACCAGTCCCTGGTGGGAGCCGTTCTGACCGCCAGGAGATATCCCCAGGTGGACAGGGTGTACGGTGCCCTGCACGGAGTGGAGGGTCTGGTAAACGAGGAACTGCTGGACCTCACACTTGAAACCGACAGCAACCTGGAGGCGGTGGCATCCACCCCCTGCGCCGCCCTCCTGAGCACCCGGGTCAAACCGGATGCAGGATACTGTGCCCGGATATACCAGGTACTGAAGGCCAGAAACGTCCGCTACTTCTTTTATATTGGAGGAAATGATTCCTCTGACACCGTGCGGATTGTAAACGAGTATGCCCTGAAGGAAGGATACGACTTCCGGGCCGTTCATATTCCCAAGACCATCGACAATGATCTGGTTCTGAACGACCATACTCCCGGCTACGGTTCCGCCGCCCGGTTTGTGGCCCAGAGTTTCATTGGAGCCAACCTGGAAACCCGGGCCCTCAAGGGAATTTACATCGGAGTGATCATGGGACGGCATGCAGGATTTCTGGCCGCTGCCAGCGCCCTGGGCCGGAAATATCCGGACGATGGTCCCCATCTGGTCTATCTGCCGGAACGGACCTTCGATCTGGATTCCTTCGCCCGGGATGTCCGGGACGTATATCAGCGGCTGGGCCGCTGCGTGATCGGAGTATCTGAAGGGATCACCAACAGTGAAGGGGTTCCTGTGGCCGTCAGTCTGCAGAAGAATGTGGAGCGGGATTCCCACGGCAACGTACAGCTGGCCGGAGGCCAGCTGGGAGATATGCTTACGGATTATCTTAAAACCAGCCTCAATATCAGCAGGGTCCGGGCGGATACCTTTGGGTATCTGCAGCGGAGTTTCATCGGCTGCGTCAGTGATACCGACCAGCGGGAGGCCCGGGAGGCTGCCGAAATGGCTGTCCACTATGCCCTGGGCAGGGGGCTTACTGGATCGGTCACCATCCGGCGGACCGGAAATTATTCTGTGGACTATCCCCTGGTCCCCCTGGAAGAGATCGCGGCAAAAACCCGCTATATGCCTGATGAGTTCATCAATGAGGCCGGAAACGATGTGACTGCTGCGTTTCTGGACTACGCCCGGCCACTGCTGGGTTCCGGCATGCCAGAACCCTGGCGACTGAATGCTCCCCTGGCCGGACGGATCATAGACCGTGAATAATTTCTTTCAGCTGCCGGATTATACCGGGGAAGAGTTTGTCGAAACCCTCCTGAGTGGCTCCGGTTTCCGGCTGGAGCGGATTGTATCCCGGGGAGACTCCTCCCCGGAGGGATTCTGGTATGATCAGGAGGAGGATGAATACGTTCTTCTGCTGCAGGGTCAGGCAGTCCTTGAGTACCCGGGAGATCAGCTGGTTTCCCTGAAACCGGGAGACCAGCTGGTTATCCCTGCCGGCTGCCGGCATAGGGGGGCCAAGACCTCAGCCAGTCCCCCGGCAGTATGGCTTACCATTTTCGGACAGTTCAGTTCCTGAATATCAGCTGAATATCAGAAGGCCCGCCATATGGCGGGCCTTCTGATATTCATTCAGCAGCCTTTCGGCGGTATTGTTTCTTTTTTTCCGGGCCGGCCTCCGGCACCAGCGCTCTCGGTCCGGAACCCATCAGATCAGGCCGGCCCGCCCGTTTCAGGGCTTTCTGCACCAGACGGCGGTTCTCCGG
>JAXGWN010000042.1:0-8945 GCA_040773285.1 Bacillota bacterium | reverse complement strand
TTCGTGAAGAAATGCTGAAAATTTATTAGAAGTTTCCCCGAAAGAAGGGCACTGGAAACGGTCAGTCTGTATGCTTCCAGGGTGGAGACAAGAGACGTTCCGGACCCACATACGTATATTCAGGCCACGCTACTCCCCAAAAGGAACAACTTATATGATGAAAATCAACATGTATGAAATGGGGCATCCGGCAGGAGAAAACCAAAATTTGTAGAATGACTTTACAATACGGTAGTATCTGTTGAGGGAGGTCCGGGGTTGCCATGAAACAGAAGATGTCTGAGAAAATTGCTGACCGGCTGGTTCAGGAAATTGAGGTGGGAGTCTGGAAGCCCCATCAGAAACTGCCTTCTGAAAAGGACCTTGCTGCCAGGTTCGAAGTGAGCCGGAACACCCTTAGGGAGGCCATCCATTCCCTGATGGATGCCGGATACGTCAAGAGGATGCACGGCTCCGGGACAGTGGTACTGCCCAGGGCCATTAACTATGGTATAGGAACTCTGTTCAGTATTTCAGAGTTGGTACGAAGAAACGGGGACCGCCACCGGAAGGAACTGCTGGAACTGACCATTGAAAAACCTTCCGCAGTTCTGGCAGAACAACTGCAGATTTCCCAGCTGGATCCGGTTCACCGGCTGGTCCGGCTACATTATGTGAACGATAACCCATCCGTGTATGAGGTGGTATATTTTCCCTCCAGCCTGACCAGCGGGGTGACCGAAAAAGTATTTGAGGGATCCATCTTTGATTATCTGGAGAGCCGTGGGCATGTTCCCACCTATGCGGACGGCTGGTTCAGGGCTGTTCAGCCCATGGTAGAGGTGGCCCGGGTCATGGGAATCAGTGCCAGAACCCCCATGATGGAGCATGAGATGATAATCTATGACCAGGATAACAGCCGGATCTGTGTGGCGGTGGATCTGTTTTCCGACGATTTCAAGTTTCCCATCCGCCGGGTCCGGAAAAAACTGCCCGCCAACTTTTTCGATGAGACCACGGAGGAGACACGATGAAACGCTTCGAGGAAACCCTGAGTCTGAAAGCACACATTGAGGGGGGCTGGTGCCGGAGAACCTGGGCGGGTCCGCCTGCAGATGGAGAAGGATCTTCCGCCGCTTCCGCCATCTACTACGCCATAGATCCGGAGCGGGAGCTGATCTGGCACCGGGTGGGGTCCTGGGAACTGTGGTTTTATCAGTCCGGGAGCCCCACAGAGGTGATCCTGGGAGGAACCGGCTCAGATCCCCGCGAGGAGCGAAGGATGGTGCTGGGACCGGACCCGGAAAAGGGACAGTCCCCCCAGCTGGTGATACCTCCGGATACCTGGCAAAAACAGAGTACGGTGGAAAACCGGCAGGCTCTGTGTTCCTGCGCTGTTGTTCCCGGGTTTTCCTTCGGGAGCTGGGAGGCCATCGGGGAGGATGGAAGGCGCCTAGGGGAGAAGGATGCTCTCAGATTTGAGGAAACGGGGGGAGACGGATCTTGAAAACAGCCATTGTGGGTTGCGGAAATATCGCGGCCGTTCATGCCAGAAACCTGAGAAGTCTCGGGACCGAACTGGTTCTGGCGGTGGATGAGCGGGAGGAAAACGCCCGGGAATTTGCTGGGGTCTGGGATGCCGAGCGTTTTTCCACCGACTGGCGTGATGCCCTGGCCCCCGGAATTGATTGCGTGCATATCTGCGTACCCCCTGCGCTCCATTATCCTATAGCTTTGGCCTGTCTGGAGAATGGGAAGAATGTTCTGTGTGAGAAACCTCTATGTCTGTCTTCGGCCGAGGCCCTGCATCTGAGCAGGGAGGGCGAAAAACGGGAACTGGCCACCGCCGTCAATTTCAACGTCCGTTATTATCCTGCGGTCCGGGAGGCGGCTGAAAGGATCCGGGGGGAGGAGTTCGGAGAACTTATCCTGGTTCAGGGATCCTATCTCCAGGAGTTTCATATTCTGCCCACAGGGTATTCCTGGAGGTACCAGCCAGAACTGGCCGGTGAGCTGAGGGCAGTGACCGAGATCGGGTCCCATATGATCGACCTGATCACATTCCTGACCAGGAGGCGCATGGTCCGGGTTTCTGCTCTCTTCCGAAATCTGTATCCCCACAGGATAATCCGGGATGGCCTGATGCATCCGGAGGGGGAAGGGATCCCACTGGAAGTTACTTCTGAGGATCTTGCAGTGATCAGTTTTGTGCTGGAGGGAGGAATACCCGGCAGCATGGTTCTCAGCGAGGTTTCCCATGGCAGGGTGAATCAGGTCCGGGTGGAGATCAGCGGAACCGGAAGAAACATCTGGTGGGATTCCGAAGAGCCGGGGCGCCTGATGGAAGGGCAGCGTGGAACAGGGATTCTGGAAAAAAGATTCCCCTTTGCCGGAGGGTTCCCGGATACTTTTCTGGAACTGGCCAGGGATTTCTATGGAAGAGTTTCCGGACAGGAGGGGAACGGACCTGACTTCCGGACCGGATATGAAAATCTTCTTGTCTGTGAGGCGCTGGCGGCCAGCAGCAGGGATGAAGGCCAGTGGGTGGAAATCCACTTTGAGAAATGAATCCGGAATACGGAGTGAAAAGAACATTAAGAAAAGGAGAACCGATATGGACATGAAGAACCTGGATGCACTGACTCTGGAGTCCGTGGAGTACATAAAGACCAGAACTGACCTTACGCCGGAGATTGGACTGGTGCTGGGGTCCGGACTGGGAGGACTGGCGGATCAGCTGGAAGATGCCTCGGTAATTCCGTATGAGGAGATCCCCCATTTTGTGAAGTCTACGGCACCGGAGCACAAAGGACAATTGGTGATCGGCCGGCTGTCCGGGAAAACTGTACTATGCATGCAGGGAAGATTCCACTATTATGAGGGATATAGCATGCAGCAGGTCACGTATCCCATCCGGGTGATGAGAAAGATGGGGATCCGGACGGTGATCCTCACCAATGCCTGTGGTGGTCTGGATAGGTCCTTTGAACCAGGAGACCTGATGGTGGTAAGAGACCATGTGAACTTCACCGGGGACAATCCCCTGAGGGGTGCCAATGCTGATGGCTTCGGCCCCCGTTTCCCGGATATGACCGTGGCCTATTCCCGGGAACTGGCTGCCCTGGCTCTGGAAGTGGCAAAGAAACAGGGTACGGTTCTCCGGGAAGGAATCTACTTTGGCTACGGCGGTCCCAGTTTTGAAACCCCGGCGGAAATCCGGATGTTCCAGCAGTTGGGAGGCCATGCGGTGGGCATGAGCACCGTTCCGGAAGCCATTGTGGCTTCCCACTGCGGGATGCGGCTGCTGGCCATTTGCTGCATCACCAACTTTGCAGCCGGAATTCTGGATGTGCCCCTGACTGCCGAGGAGGTCATCGAGACTGCCGGGCTGGCCAGGGAGAAATTTACTGCACTTCTGAAGGGGATTGTGGCTGAGGCCTGAGGAATTATCCACTGAAGGAAGGAATAAAATGCCATCTGTAGAAGTGAAAGGAGGTGGGGGAATGAATGTCGGACAACAGGGGCAGCAGCTGGAGAATGTGCGTCTCAGCGACGACCACCGCAGTGTGGTGATCCTGGACCAGACCCGTCTGCCCAATGAGGAGACATATCTGACCCTGAGCACGGAAGAGGAAATGTATGAGGCAATACTGCATCTGAAGGTACGGGGAGCACCGGCCATCGGGATCTGCGCCGGCTACAGCATTTACTGTATTGCCCGTAAATTCGCAGACCTGACCTATGGGGAATTCCTGAAGGAATTCCGCAGAGCCAAGGAGTACCTGAACTCCTCCAGGCCTACTGCGGTGAACCTCAGCTGGGCTCTGAACCGGATGGAAAACCTGGTGATCTCGGCCAGTGACAGACCGGTTCCGGATATTGTTGAACTTCTGGAAAAAGAGGCGGTCACCATCCAGGAGGAGGACATTGCCATGTGCCGGGCCATTTCACAGCATGGTCTGAGTCTTCTGAAGGATGGGGATGGGATTCTGACCCACTGCAATGCGGGGCCCATTGCCACATCGAAGTATGGAACCGCCCTGGGTCCCCTGATTCTCGGGCGGGAACAGGGAATGAATTTCCGGGTGTTTGCCGACGAAACCAGACCGCTTCTGCAGGGAGCGCGGCTGACCACCTATGAACTGCACAAGGCCGGGGTGGATGTTACCCTGATCTGCGATAACATGGCCAGCATCGTAATGAGCAAGGGCTGGGTGCAGGCCTGCTTTGTGGGATGTGACCGGGTGGCGGCCAACGGGGACGCAGCCAACAAGATCGGAACCAGCGGTGTGGCCATTCTGGCCAGACATTATGGCATCCCCTTCTATGTGCTGGGCCCCACCTCCACCTTTGATATGAACTGTAAAACCGGGGCGGACATTGAGATTGAGGAACGGGATCCTGCGGAAATCCGGGAAAAGTTCTACGAAAAGCCCATGGCCCTGCCGGAGATCAAGTGTTACAATCCGGCCTTTGATGTGACGGATCACAGCCTGATCACCGGAATTGTCACAGAGAAGGGAATCTGCTATCCACCCTTTACGGACAGCATTGCCCGTCTCTTTGAGAAAACCGAGTGATCACTGCCTGATTCAGATAAAAACAAGAAGAAAAAGGAGAAATGGCATGAAAAAATCATCTGTGGTACTTTCTCTGTTGCTGATTCTGACCATGCTGGTTACTTTTACTGCCTGTGGAGGGGGAGATTCCTCCGGCGGCGGAGAGGTTACCGGGGATGGAATCCGGGTGGGTATTATCACCTCGTCCGGTGTGGATGACGGATCTTTTGGTGAGGACTGCTACAATGGAATCCTGACCTTCGTTGAAGAACATCCGGATTCGTCGGTTAATGATATCCGTGAGTCGGATCTGGACAAGATCCTGCAGGCCGTATCCGACGTTATCGCCGACTACGATGCCCTGGTTCTGCCGGGATTCCAGTTTGCCAATATCGGTGACACGGCATCCAACAATCCTGACAGAAATATTATTCTGGTGGATACCGCTCCCACCGATGCCGAAGGCAATGAGGTGGAACTGCCCAACGTCTATTCCATGACCTTTGCCGAACAGGAAGGCGGATTCTTCGCGGGAGTCGCAGCGGCCTTGGAGACCAAGACCAACAAGGTGGCAGTGGTCAATGGTATTGCCTACCCCTCCAACGTGAACTATCAGTACGGATTCATGTCCGGCGTGAACTACGCCAACAAGCATCTTGGAACCAATGTGGAGATTCTCGAGATTGCCTCCTATGCGGGTGTGGACGTGACGGGTACTCCGGTGGGAGGTAACTACATCGGCGGATTTGCCGATGAGGCAACCGGAAAAGTGGTTGGAGACGCTCTGCTGAGCCAGGGCGCCGACATTCTGTTCGTTGCTGCCGGAGCATCCGGAAACGGTGTGTTCACCGCTGTCAAGGAAGCCAGTGACGCTTATGTTATCGGCTGCGACGTTGACCAGTATGATGACGGTGTGGTGGGATCCAGAAACGTGGTCCTGACCTCTGCCCTGAAGGTGATGCACCTGAACGTTACCCGTCAGCTGGAAGCCATCTACAACGGCACCTTTGAAGGAAAGAACGAAGTGCTGGATGCCAAAACCGACTCAACAGGCATTGTAACCGCAGAGGGCCGTCATCAGTTGTCTGCCGATACTGTGACCCGCCTGGGCGAGGTATATGAACTGGTGAAAAACGGGACCATCGTGCCGGCCGCCAACTTCAATGGCCATACGCCGGACAATTTCCCCGGACTGTAAGAGATGAGTGGCGGAAAAGAGATGGTGGTTCCCTCCGCCTGCAATGAGGCGCAGGTGGGGGAAATCGCCGATATCGTCCTGATGCCCGGGGATCCCCTGCGGGCAGAGTACATTGCCAACCGCTATCTGAAGGATGCCTTCTGCTTTAACCGGGTCCGGAATATGCTGGGCTTCACCGGAATGTACCAGGGTAAAAGAATCTCCGTGATGGGGCATGGGATGGGAATTCCATCCATCGGCCTCTATGTGGATGACCTGTTTACCTATTATGGGGTCAAAGGGGTTATCCGGATAGGATCTGCCGGAGGACTCTCTCCGGATCTGAAACTGAGGGATGTGGTGATTGCCATGAGCGCATCCACCAATTCCAGTTTTGCCTCCCAGTATGATTTTCCCGGCACCCTGGCCCCGACAGCAGACTATGGCATGCTGAGGGCTGCTGTGGGACATGGGGAAGACCTGAAGGCCAGTGTGGTGGTGGGCCCTGTGTTCACCTCCGATACATTTGAGAATGCCAGGAAAGATTCCAACGCCCGCTACCGGGATATGGGTATGCTGGCGGTGGATATGGAAACTGCCGGACTGTACATGATTGCAGCCCACAAACGGAAGCTGGCGCTCAGTATTCTGACCATTTCGGATCACGTATTCACCGGTGAGGGTCTTTCCGCTCTGGAGCGGCAGGAATCCTTCCATGAGATGATGGAAATTGCACTGAAGACCGCCTGGGATTTCAGCTAGGAACATAGGCAGGAAAACTCCCTTATCTGATATAATCAGGTAAGGGAGATTCCCCTGTCTGTTAACATATCAAGCGCTGATTGGGAGGATGCCATGAGCGACTACATTGTTGAAATGAATAACATCACCAAGAAATTTCCCGGAATCATAGCCAACGACAACATCTCCATCCAGATCCGCAAAGGTGAGATTTATGCGATCCTGGGGGAGAACGGAGCCGGGAAAACCACCCTGATGAGCATGCTGTTCGGAATGTACGAACCGGATCAGGGGGAAATAATCGTTAAGGGACAGAAGGTAGAGATCAAATCGGCCAATGAGGCGGCGGCACTGAACATCGGAATGGTGCACCAGCACTTTAAACTGATTCCCAACTACACTATTACGGAGAACATTATCCTGGGGGTGGAGCCTATGGCCCGCGCCCTGGGTTTTATCCCCTACGTGGATATAAAGAAAGCCGATGAGGAAATTCTTCAGCTTTCCAGAAAGTACGGCCTGGAGGTGGAACCCACCAGAAAGATCGAGGAGGTGACTGTTTCGGTCCAGCAGCGGGTGGAGATCCTGAAGATGCTGTACCGGGAGGCGGAGATCCTGATCTTCGACGAGCCCACAGCGGTTCTGACTCCCCAGGAAATTGATTTCCTCCTTGAGATCATGGAGGAACTTAGAAAGTCCGGCAAGACTATTATTCTTATTACCCATAAACTGGAGGAGATCAAAAGAATTGCTGACCGCTGTGCCATCCTGAGGGAAGGAAAACTGATTACGGTTCTGGACGTTGCATCCAGCACCACCCACGATATGGCGTACCATATGGTGGGACGGGAGGTATCTTTCACCATAGAAAAGAATCCCCGCCAGGAACGGGAACCGGTACTGAGTATCGAGAGCCTCAGCGTGGTGAACCGGGATCAGTTTCAGGTGGTCAAGAACGTCAGTTTTACAATTCATGGTGGTGAGATTTTTGCTATCGCCGGAGTATCCGGCAATGGACAGCTGGAGATCGCCGATGCCATTGCGGGACTCATGAAAGTATCGGCAGGAACCATAAAACTGAACGGGAAGGACATCACCCACATGAGCATCCGGGAGCGGACCCGGGAAGGGATGTCCTATATCCCGGAGGACCGGCAGAAGGTGGGACTGATTCTCGATTTTCCCCTCTGGGAAAATCTCAGCATAAAAAATTACGATCTGGAACCCTACTCAGTACGGGGCATCCTCAACGATGATGAGATGGAGCAGTATGCGGAGCGCCTTATTAAAGAGTACGATGTCCGTAGTGGACAGGGTGCCGACAGCATAGTCCGTTCCATGAGCGGCGGAAACCAGCAGAAGGCGATAATCGCCAGGGAGATTGAACTGGATTCCTCCCTGATGATCTTTGTGCAGCCCACCCGGGGCCTGGACATTGGAGCCATCGAGAACATCCGGCAGCAGATCCTCCGGGAGCGGGACAAGGGCAGGGCAGTCCTTCTGATCTCCATGGAACTGGATGAGATCATGGCCTTGGCGGACACCATAGGTGTCATTTATAATGGGGAGATCCTGAAGATCTCCGAGGCATCTTCCATGACCAAGAATGAAGTGGGCAAATACATGATGGGGGTGAAAGCATGAGCAGATCATCTGCTGCAGGGAAAAAAAGTCTGAAGTACCGGATTTTTTACCTCCTGGACAACGAGAAGACCAGCCGTATTGTGATCCCCCTGTTTGCCACCCTGCTCAGTGTGGTGGTGGCCATTCTTCTTATGCTGATGCTGGGGAAGAACCCCATACAGGCGCTGGCCAGTTTCCTGAGAGGAAGCGGGCTTCTGCCTAAACCCTCCTACGCCGGGGGACAGAATATGCTGACGGACTTCATGTCCTTTCTGGATATTCTGGCACCCATGATGCTGGCCTCCCTGGGAATAGTGGTGGGTATGAAAACCGGCCTGTTCAACATCGGTATGGCCGGTCAGATGCTGGCATCAGGCTTCCTGGCCACGGTTCTGGTGGGCTACAGTGGACTCAATGCCTTTGTGGCCAAGCCCTTGGCTCTGCTGGTGGGCATGACTGTGGGAGCTCTGCTGGGAGCCTTTGTAGGGTTTCTGAAACACCGCTTTAATATCCATGAGGTGGTCTCCACCATCATGCTGAACTACATTATCAGTTACGTTACCGGATTTTTTATCAACACCTATTTCGCCGACTCCATTACCCGGACCTCCAGGGTGGTCAGCCAGGCCTCCCGGATGACACTGAAAAATGTTCAGGTGATGAATATGCGGATGGACATTCCGCTGGGCATCCTGATTGCCTTGGCTCTGGTGTTCGTTGTGCGCTTTATCCTGGACCGCACCGTGGTGGGCTTCGAGATGAGGGCTGTAGGGAAGAACAAACACTGTGCCAGATATGCAGGGATCAACGTGGGAAGAAATGTTGTTCTCGCCATGCTGATGTCCGGTGCACTGGCCGGACTGGCC
>JAXGWN010000041.1:0-8993 GCA_040773285.1 Bacillota bacterium | reverse complement strand
GGGGAGGCAGTGGGACTTCCGGAAGGACAGATGGGAAATTCCGAGGTGGGACACCTGAACATCGGCTCCGGCCGGGTGGTTTACCAGGATCTGACCCGGATCAATAAAAGTGTCCGGGATGGGGATTTTTTTGACAATGCGGTATTCGCCGAAGCCATGGACCGTGCTGCCCGGGAGGACCGGAAACTGCACCTGATGGGACTTCTCTCTGATGGAGGAGTGCACAGCCACATCAGACAGGTGATTGCCCTGGTGAAAATGGCCAAAGAGCGGGGAGTAAAACGCCTGTACGTGCACGCTCTGCTGGATGGCCGGGATGTGCCTCCGTCTTCGGCAGGAACCTATGTGGAAACTCTGGAAAAGGCCATGGAAGAGACCGGTCTGGGGGAAATTGCCACCATTGCCGGCCGCTATTATACCATGGACCGGGATAAGCGCTGGGACCGGGTGGAAAAGGGCTACGACGCCATGGTCCGGGCTCAGGGACAGACTGCCCCCGGTGCCCTGGAGGCGGTAAGCCTGGCCTATGGGCGGGGGGAAACCGATGAGTTCGTGCTGCCTACGGTGATCCGGCCGGAAGGCCAGGTGGAGGACGGCGACAGCCTGATTTTCTTCAATTTCCGGGCGGACCGGGCCAGGGAAATCACCCGGGCCTTCACACAGAAGGACTTTGCGGAGTTTCCGGTGGAACCCATCCGCATTCATTATGTGTGCCTCACCGAGTACGATGCCACCTTTGATGCTCCCATTGCTTTTCCCCCGGAGTCCCTGGACCATACTCTGGGAGAAGTGCTTTCGGAGGCGGGGCTCAGCCAGTTGCGGATTGCGGAGACAGAGAAATACGCCCACGTTACCTTTTTCTTTAACGGAGGCGTGGAGGAAGCGGTTCCCGGGGAGGACCGGATCCTGATTGCCTCCCCCAAGGTGGCCACCTACGATCTCCAGCCGGAGATGAGTGCCTACGAGGTAAAGGACCGGGTACTGGAAGTGCTGGATCAGGATCTCTACGATGTGATCATCCTGAACTTTGCCAATCCCGACATGGTGGGCCATACCGGGGTACTGGAGGCGGCCCGGAAGGCGGTGGCCACGGTGGACGACTGCCTGCAGCAGGTGCTGGACCGGGTTCTTGAAAAGGACGGGACCGTATTCGTTACGGCAGACCATGGAAACTGCGAGCAGATGGTGGATCCGGAGACCGGAAATCCCCATACTGCCCATACCAGCAACCTGGTGCCCTTTGTGGTGGTTTCCCGGGATGCACAGGAACTGAAGGTGACAGACGGAAGTCTCCGGGATATTGCCCCCACCATCCTTTGGCGGCTGGGACTTCAGAAACCACAGGCCATGACCGGAGGCAGCCTGGTTACCCGGGGTTAGGGCTGTCCCGCAGCAGGCTTTTATGGTAAGATTGCATAGAGCATGAGAAAGATGAGGAGGACTTAAAAATGGCTGTAATTACCGATGTTTACGCAAGAGAGATTCTGGATTCACGGGGCAACCCCACTGTGGAGGTGGAGGTATACCTGGAAGATGGTGCCATGGGACGTGCCGGAGTGCCCTCCGGAGCATCCACCGGTGCCTTTGAGGCAGTGGAACTGCGGGATGGGGACAAAGAGCGTTACCTGGGCAAGGGTGTTCTCAAGGCCGTGGACAATGTCAATGAGATCATTGCCCCGGAACTGATCGGCATGGATGCCGAAGATCAGGCTGGCATCGATGCCATGATGATCGAACTGGACGGAACCCCCAACAAGGCCAAACTGGGTGCCAATGCGATTCTGGGAGTATCCCTGGCTGTGGCCAAGGCTGCTGCCGAATCTGCCGGACTCCCCCTGTACCGTTACATTGGCGGAGCCAACGCCAAGCAGCTGCCGGTTCCCATGATGAACATCCTGAACGGCGGAAAACACGCAGACAACAACGTGGACATCCAGGAATTCATGATTATGCCGGTGGGCGCTGAGTCCTTTGCCGGAGCTCTCCGGATGTGTGCTGAGGTGTTCCACAGCCTGAAGAAAGTTCTGAAGGACAAAGGTCTCAACACCGCAGTGGGTGATGAGGGAGGATTTGCTCCGGACCTGAAGTCCAATGAGGACGCCCTGAAATACATTGTGGAGGCCATTGGAGCTGCCGGATACGTAAGCGGTGAGGACTTCAAAATCGCCATGGACCCGGCTTCCACGGAGTTTTATGACGCCGACAAGAAGCGTTACATCCTGGCTTCCGAGGGCCGGGAACTGACTTCTGAGGAAATGGTTTCCTACTATGAGGATCTGATGAGCCGCTATCCCATCGTCTCCATCGAGGACGGACTCAGCGAAGAGGACTGGGACGGCTTCAAACTGATGACCCAGCGTCTGGGTGGCCGCCTGCAGATCGTAGGGGATGACCTGTTCGTGACCAACACCGAGCGTCTCTCCAGAGGGATCCGGGAAAAGACTGCCAACTCCATCCTGGTGAAGGTGAACCAGATCGGAACCCTGACCGAAACCCTGAACGCCATCGAGATGGCCCAGAAGGCCGGCTTCACCGCCGTAATCTCCCACCGTTCCGGGGAGACCGAGGACACCACCATTGCGGATATTGCGGTGGCCACCAACGCCGGTCAGATCAAGACCGGAGCCCCCAGCCGTTCCGACCGGGTGGCCAAATACAACCAGCTGTTGAGGATTGAGGACGAACTGGGAGACATCTCCGTATTCGCCGGAATCGACACTTTCTACAATCTGAGATAAATCTTTCCGGCCCCCCTGGGGCCGGTTTTTTTGGAGGAATGGACCATGAGAAAATGGTTGTCTCCCATTGTTGCACTGGGGCTTCTGCTGGCTGCCGGCTGCACAAACCCGGTTCCGGAGCCCCGGGAGATTTCCCTGACCGGGCAGCCGGACCGCTACACCCTGACCATGTCATCGGCCCAGGGGATCCGGATCACTGCAGATACCGGAGGACTGAAGGGTGACGACACCCTGATGTTTGTCTGGGAGGCGTCCGAAGGGGGATTCATAGGTATTGATAATCCCGCCCGCATTTCATCGGATCAGGTGGTATGGTCTCCCCTGGAGGAGGAGCCGGAGTCCCCGGCAGCCGGGACCCTCATCACAGTTGCAGTGGAGGATCCGGAGACCGGAGAGGTGATGGCCCGGGGGAGTCTGCGGATTACGGAGGAAGAGGGCTGGTACAGTCCGGAAAACCCGGTTGTCCCTTGATTATATAGATAATCTATATATAATGATATATAGATTATCTATATAAGGAGGATGGAATGGAGAAATCACTTCTCAGCGGCAGCACGGCACTGCTGGTGCTGAAACTGCTGGAGGATGGTCCCATGTATGGCTACCAGATGATGGAGAGCCTCCGGGGACGGTCCGGAAATGTATTTGAACTGAAGGCGGGAACCCTGTACCCCCTGCTCCACACCCTGGAGAACCGGGGGTTTGTGGAATCCTACTATGAAGAAGGGGGCTCCGGCCGGGAACGGAAGTACTACCGGCTCCGGCCGGAAGGCCTGGAGGAACTGAAACGGCAGAACGTCCAGTGGCAGCAGTACCGGCAGGCCATGGAAAAGATTCTGGGGGGTGCCTTCTGTGAAACCTGCTGAGAACAGGAGGGATTATCTCCAACGGCTGAGCGCTGAAATTCTCTGGCCCAGAGCCCGCAGGATGGTTTACCGGGAGGTCGCCGACCATCTGGAGGACGCCATGTGCGGGTATCTGGAAGAGGGAATGGAATGGGAGGAGGCGGAAAAGCGGGCCGTCCGGGATATGGGGGATCCCCGGGAGACCGGAAGGGATCTGAACCGGATCCACCGCCCCCGGCCGGACCGGCTGCTGCTGGGACTGATGCTGGGACTGGCGCTCTCCGGTCTGGCCGTCCAGTTTATGGTGCATCCGGAAGGCTTTTCCCGCCATCTGGCCGGAGTGGCTGCCGCACTGCTGGCCGGACTGGTCGCCTGGTTTCCGGATACGGACCGGTGGCCAGCCCGGTGGGTTCTGCCCGGACTGCTGGCATCCGGAATCCTTCTGAGCGCGGGAGCCCCGGTGGTGAATGGGGCGGTCCGGGGGGCTGCCTATCTGTTTCTTCTCTTCCCGGTTGCCCTGGCCATGTGGACAGCAGACCTGCCTCTTGGCCGACGGAAGGTGGCTGCTGTCTGGCTGATGACTGCACTGGCTGTGATTCTTGCCGTCCGCAGTGCCGGGTTTACCATGGGCCTGTATGTGGGCCTGGCCGGAGTCATCTTTGGAGCCGGACCATACCGGGAAGGGGAGCGCCTGGCTTCTGCCCGGATCCGCAGGGGGGCCATGATCCTGGCTGGTCTGGCAGGGGCGTATCTGGCCCTGGTAACTTCTCCATACCGGCAGATGAGGTGCTCTGGCGTGCTGAGTCCCGGAAAGGATCCTATGGGAAACGGCTGGCTGACCCTGCAGATACGGGGACTCCTGACCGGTCCTGAATCGCTGGAAACGGCAGTGCTGCCGGGAGCCCATACGGATTTTCTGCTCACCTGGCTTATTCACCGAAGCGGATGGATGGCCCTGATGGCGGTGTTGGTGGTGTTTTCCATATTGCTGATCCGGATCCGGAGACGGTCCTTAAATCTACGGGGACGCCGGCAGAGACAGATGGTCCGGGCAGTATTTTTCAGTATGCTATTGCAGCTGGTTGTCTATCTGGCAGCCAATCTGGGCTTTCCCCTGCTGACTCCCCTGGCCCTGCCTTTTGTCAGTTATGGAGCCTCTTTCCTGGTGGTTCAGGCCTGGATGAGCGGCTGGATGCTGGCAGCCCTGAGGGATGGCCGGTACCCGGATCCTGTTGAGGATTCTGTGGTCTCCGGCTGATTCACTGTTTGACAGTTAGAAGAGTTCAGGTCTGGAGAAGCCCTGTATTTCCAAGGGTCTCCGGACCTTTTTTGTATTTCGAAAGTGAGTAATGTCATTTGGTTCACCTGCAGTATGACCTGCCGGATGGCTGTCCATATGACCGGAGAGCAGGGACGGATTTTCCATATGCTCCGGGAGTTCCGAAAAATGACCGGTTGTGTTTCACTTCATGGTATGATAATATAGTCCTGTTAGATATCAGCTGGAGGTGAAGGAATGACCATATTCATAACGGTGCTGCAGTTTATTGCCGCGCTGGGACTGGTGGCAACGGTGCTGCTGCAGCCGGGTAAAAGTGCCGGACTGTCCGGAACCATTGATGGTGGAGCCGATCAGATATTGGGGAAAAAGAACAAAGGGCTGGACGCACTGCTCTCAAGACTGTCAACGGTTTTTGCCATAGCGTTTCTGCTGCTGACCCTGATCCTCTATATTTTAGGCTAGTTTTTCAAGCTGTTGTCTCCCGACAATGGCTTTTTTCTTTATTACCCGAAAAAGGAGGGAACGAATTTGAAACGAGAAGAAATTATCCGGTTCATGAAGGAATCGGCGTATAAGCCCCTGGTGGTGGATGAACTGCTGGAGGCTCTGGAGGTATCTCCGGAGGACACCCACGGGGTCCTGGAAATGCTTAAGAAAATGATTGGTGACGGGGATCTGGTGATGACCCGGAAGAAGCGGTATGCGCTGCCCTCCCATCTTGGGCTGATCAGCGGTACAATTCAGGGAAATGCCAAGGGATTTGCCTTTCTGATTCCCGATGAGAACCGGGAGAAGGGGGATCTGTATATTGCCCCGGCGGATCTGGCAGGCGCCCTTGACGGTGACCGGGTGCTGGTCCGTGAGCAGCCCACCACGGTGCAGGGTAAACGGGAAGCGGAAGTGGAGCGGATTCTGGTCCGTAAGAACCGCTTCATCGTGGGCACCTATGATAAAGCCAAGAAGCATGGCTTCGTGATCCCGGACAATTCCCGGATCAGCCAGGATATATATATATCGTCCAATAAGGCCATGGGTGCCAAAACAGGAGAAAAAGTTGTGGTGGAAGTGATTCGCTGGTTCAGCGAACGCCGCTCCCCGGAGGGAAGAATCACCGAGGTTCTGGGAAAAACCGGGGAGAGCGGAGTGGACATTCTGTCTGTGATCCGGGGCCACAATCTGCGGGAAGAGTTTCCGGACTCCGTCCGGAAGGAGGCCCTTCAGGTGCCTGAGGAGGCGGATCCGGCTGAAATTGCCCGGCGCCGGGACCTGCGGGATCTGCTGACCATTACCATTGACGGGGCAGATGCCCGGGATCTGGACGATGCGGTGACCCTGTCCCGGGATGGGAAGAACCGCAGGGTTCTGGGGGTTCACATTGCAGACGTTTCCCATTACGTGCGGCCGGGGACTGCCATTGAGGAGGAAGCTCTCAGCCGGGCCACCAGCGTTTATTTTCCCGACCGGGTACTGCCCATGTTGCCGGAGGAACTGTCCAACGGAATCTGCAGTCTGAACGCCGGGACCGACCGGCTGGCCATGAGCTGCCTGATGACCCTGGATGACCGGGGAAACATTGTGGAGCACGAAATTTTCCCCTCGGCCATCCACGTGGACGAACGGATGACCTACGACGATGTGAATGTTCTGCTGACCGGAGAGGATCCGGAACTGGTAAGCCGCTACGAAAGGGTGATACCCATGCTGCAGGAGATGAACGGACTGGCCGGCATCCTGCGGAGCAGACGGCGGGACCGTGGGGCCATTGACTTTGAATTCCCCGAGATTAAAGTGATTCTAAATGAGGATGGATCCGTGAAGGAACTCCAGAAGCGGGACCGGGGGCCTGCGGAGATGCTGATCGAGGATTTCATGCTGGCCGCCAACGAAACGGTGGCGGAGCATCTGGACCGCCGGGAGTTTCCGGCCATCTATAGGGTCCATGAGGCTCCCGGTTTTGACAAACTGGAAAATTTCAATAATTTCCTGGCCCATTACGAACTGAAGGTTACCAAGGCCGGGGATGAGGTGACACCCCGGGAATACCAGCAGGTGCTGGCCCAGGTGAAGGGGAAACCCCATGAATACCAGACCAGCATGATGATGCTGCGCTCCATGATGCATGCCCGGTATACCCCTAAGAATCTGGGGCACTTTGGACTGGCGGCAGAATATTACTGCCATTTCACCTCGCCGATCCGGCGGTACCCGGATCTCTTTGTCCACCGCTCCCTGAAGGAATCCTTCCGGGGCGCCCTGGAGGATTCCAGGAAGGAGAAACTCCTCGGTATGGCAGGCCGGGCAGCCCAGCTGTCCACCGACCGGGAAATTGAGGCGGAGGAGGCCGAACGGGAGGCAGTGGATCTGAAGGTGGTTCAGTTCATGTCCGGACAGGTGGGTGAAACCTTTGAGGCCCAGATCAGCGGAGTGATCGGATCCGGCTTCTTTGTGCGGCTCGATAATATGGCGGAGGGCCTGGTACGGGTTTCCAGTCTTATTGACCAGTTCTACCAGTACGACGACAAAAAGATGCGGATGGTGGGAGAACGGACAAACCGGGTGTTTGCCATCGGGGATACGGTGACGGTACGGCTGGTGAAGGCGGATACAGTACTGAGGCAGCTGGATTTTGAGCTGGAGGAGTTCGTGGAGGAGTCTCTGGCCCGTGGCAGAAAGGGGCGGCCCCGGAAATGAAGGTAATCACGGAAAACCGCAAGGCCCGTCACGACTACCATATTCTGGAAACCTTCGAAGCGGGGATCTCCCTGCAGGGAACCGAAGTGAAGTCCCTGAGGGCCGGGAAAGTGAATCTCAAGGATTCCTATGCCTTCATTAAGGATGGGGAAATGTTCCTGGAGGGGGTGCATATCAGCCCCTATGAGGCGGGAAACCGGTTCAACCATGACCCGGAGAGGCGCCGCAAACTGCTGATGCACCGGTACGAGATCCGGAAACTGACCGGTAAGATCAAAGAAAAGGGACTGTCCCTGGTCCCCCTGAGAATGTATCTGAATGACCGGGGGATCTGCAAGGTGGAACTGGCTCTGGCTCAGGGGAAGAAACTGTACGACAAGCGGCAGGATCTGGCCAAAAAGGATGCCAGCCGGGACATTGAACGGGCCTTTAAGGAACGGAGAAACTGAGACAAAGAGGCGGTCTGATGATGATCAGGCCGCCTCTTTGTCGTCCGCCTGGCCGGTCCCCAGAAAGGGTTCGCCGGTGATCCGGATGCCCAGGGCCCCCAGAGGAGCGGTGATCAGGATGGACAGGACGGCAATGGCCAGAAAGATTTCCCCGGAGGGGACCCCCAGGGCCAGAGGCACTGCCCCCATGGCTGCCTGGACAGTGGCTTTGGGAGTATAGGCAATGATACAAAAAATCCGCTCTCTTCTGGTGAATCCGGTGCGGATGAGGGACAGAAGGACTCCGGCGGAGCGGCCCAGCAGACCGGCCCCGATGATGATGACTCCGGTCAGCCCTGAGTCCAGGGCCACCTGGATATTGACGGCAGCTCCCACCAGGACGAAAAGCAGCAGCTGGGCGAACAGCCAGATTTTCCCCAGTTTGCTGCTGATTCCGTGGGCGGTTCCGGGACTGTGCTCCAGCAGAAGAAACCCTACGGTCATGACGGACAGCAGGCTGGCCAGGGGGAGGCAGCCAGCCAGGGCATCCTCCAGACTGGTCAGCAGGATGGCTCCTCCCAGAAGCACCATGACCTGGCGGGTTGCCCGCATGGGAAAATGGCGGTACAGCCAGACCAGACTAAGACCGGCCACGATCCCCAGCAGCAGTCCCAGCCCGATGGACAAAGGGATCTGCAATACCTGAAGGAACACAGAGACCCGGGTCCCGCTGTAAAGGGCAGTGAAGGCGGTAAACAGGGTGATGGCCACCACGTCGTCCAGGCTGGCCCCGGCCAGGATCAGGGTGGGGATTTTCTTCCGGGGGCTGGCACCCTTTTCGATCAGGTCCAGCATGCCCGGAACCACCACCGCCGGGGAGACAGCAGCCAGCAGGAAAGCCAGGATGCCAGCTTCCTTCCAGCCAATGCCAAGAAGCAGACTGGCGGTCAGTATGATCACCAGGCCTTCTGTCAGTCCGGGAAGAAAACTCATCCGCAGAGCCGGGCCT
>JAXGWN010000040.1:0-9084 GCA_040773285.1 Bacillota bacterium | reverse complement strand
GGGAAAACGGGACCGGTTCAAAATCATTGTCGGCGGCGGTTCCATCTCAGCGGAGTATGCGGAGCGGATCGGGGCCGATGGCTACGGCCATGATGCTCCGGCTGCCGTGGCTCTGTGTGAAAGACTGATCGGGTAAGGGGGAAACCAAAATGAAAAGCCATGTAAGACTGCTGGATATCCTGGATAAGGCGGAATCCGGTCCCATCATAGAAGAAAAAGAATTTGACAAACTGCTTTCGAAAACCGTGAAGGAACTGGTAAAAAAATATGAACTGAAGCGGGATCCCGCCCAGGCCATCGTTACCGATGACGCCCTGGCCGACCGCTTCTTCGAGGCCGGGATGGAACTGGCCCTTACGGTGGGAACCTACTGCACCAGCACCCACCGGCAGATGAGGTATACCCGTGAAGAGATTGAGACGGCCCTGCGCTGGGCTCCGGCGGAAATCGAGATCGGCTCCGGCCTGGACAAGGTAACCATCCGCAACCGGCGCCCCGAAGATACCAACCGGCCCATCATGATTGGCGGACCCTTCGGATCCCCCATTTCGGAAGAACTGTATTCCAAGGTGATGGAAAGTTATATCCAGGAGCCGGTGATCGACTCCGTGGTGGGTGGAAACTTCATAACCATTCATGGAAGACGGATCAAAACCGGATCCCCCTGGGAGGTTCTCACCGCCTGGAGAGAGGTGGAACTGACCAAGTCGGCTGCCCAGCGGGCGGGACGCCCCGGGATTCCCGTGGGTGTGGTGGAAAATGCGGTCACCGAGATCGGGGAGCTGACTGCCACCAACAAAGAGGGCTTCGATGCCACCTACTGGCACCATACCTGCTTCACCAGCGAGCTGAAGACCAACTACGCCCTGCTCATTAAGGTGGCCCACTGCATCCGTACCGGAAGCATCATCCATGACTTTGCCAACCCCATTTACGGGGGACATGCCGGCGGAGCCGAAGGAGTGGGGGTAGTGGCTGTGGCCTCCATTATCCTTCTGTCGGTGGTGAATATGTCCACCACCCACTCCATCTGCCCCACCCACCCGTTCTACAACTGCGATACCGCTCCGGAAATCATCTGGTCGGTCAGTGCGGCCCAGCAGGCCATTGCCCGCAACACCCATCTGCTGACCGCCGTTATGACCTCCCCGGTTTCCGGTCCCGGCACCGAGAGCCTTCTGTTTGAGTGTGCCACCATGGCCACCACCGCCACTGTCTCCGGAACCAGCCGCATCGACGGGGTCCGTTCCGCAGTGGGTGTTGTGGATGAACACGTGTCCGGCCTGGAGGCCCGGTTCAATGCCGAAGCCGCCTATGCCGCCACCGGCATGAGCCGGAAGGACGCCAACGAGATGATCCTGCAGTTCCAGAAGGGATATGTGGATTACCTGGACAAACTGCCCATCGGGAAGTCCTTCTCTGAGGTATACGATGTCCGGACCCTGAAGCCCACCCAGGAATGGATGGATGTCTATAATTCCGTGAAGGAAAAAGTCCGGGCCATTGGCCTTCCCATGAAATAGGGGGCTCCCATGAAAACCACCCTGATTAAAAATGCCCTGGCCATCGTGACGGTGGATGACCAGGACCGGGTTCTTAAGAATGCGGACATGCTGATCCGGGACCGGGAGATTGTGGAGATCGGACAGAGCCTGTCCGGCGGGGATGACGTGGTGGATGCCCGGGGCTGCATCGTGTATCCCGGGCTGGTGAACACCCACCACCATTTCTACCAGACCTTTACGAGAAATCTGCCCCAGGTCCAGAAAATGGAACTGTTCGACTGGCTGGTGACCCTTTACGAAATCTGGAGGGGCCTGAAGGAGGAAACGGTCTATAACAGTTCCCTGACCGCCATGGGGGAACTTCTCCGCTATGGCTGTACCACCGCCCTGGATCATCATTATGTGTTCCCGAAAAGCGGGTCGGAGAAGTTTATCGATCAGCAGTTCCGGGCAGCCGGCGAACTGGGGATCCGGCTTCACGCCACCCGGGGCAGCATGTCCCTGGGAAGAAGTGCCGGGGGCCTTCCCCCGGACGATCTGGTGCAGACCACCGATGAGATTCTGGCGGACAGCCAGCGTCTCATTGACCGCTACCATGATCCCTCGCCTTTTTCCACCCGGCAGGTGGCCCTGGCCCCCTGCTCCCCCTTCAGCGTTACCGAGGATCTCCTGAGGGAATCAGCGGTACTGGCCCGGGAAAACGGGGTCCGGCTGCACACCCATGTGGCGGAGACCCGGGATGAGGAGGACTACACCCTGGAAAAACTGGGGATGCGGCCTCTGGCTTATATGGAGAAGGTGGGCTGGCTGGGCAGCGATGTCTGGTACGCCCACGGGATCCATTTCAATGATGAGGAACTGAAGCAGCTGGCAGAGACCAAAACCGGAGTGGCCCACTGCCCGGTATCCAACATGAAACTGTCCTCCGGGGTATGCCGGGTCCGGGATATGCTGGATCTGGGGGTTCCCCTGGGACTGGCCGTGGACGGCAGTGCCTCCAACGACTGTTCCAACCTGATGGCGGAAATCCGGGCGGCCTATCTGCTGCACCGGCTCACCTCCAACGAAAAGGCCCCCACCGGCTATGAACTGCTGAAGGTGGCCACCCGGGGAAGTGCCGGTCTGCTGGGCAGGACGGACATAGGAAGTCTGGAGGCCGGCAAGGCGGCGGACTTCTTCCTGATCGACGTAAGTACCCTGGATACCGTGGGCACCACCCTGGATCCCGGCTCCCTGCTGGGAACCGTAGGATATGCCCGGCCGGCAAAGATGGTTTTTGTCAACGGGGAAATGGTGGTCCGGGACGGGGCACTCCTCCGGATCGACGAGGAAAAGGTGGCTGAACAGGCCCGAATTAGTATGGAGACCCTGCTGGGAGAGATCTGATTGCATTCTGACTATACGTCCGGGGCCGCATTTCGTAAGAGGTGTGGCCCCTTGACGTTCCGGCACAGGGATCCGGCTGCGGATTCTGTGCCTGCAGATAAGGAGAAGGAAATGAGCGGTCCAATTATTGAAATGAAGGCAATCCACAAAGAATTTCCTGGTGTGGTGGCCAATGATCATGTGGATCTGAGCATATATCCTGGTGAAGTGCATGCCCTGCTGGGAGAAAACGGGGCAGGAAAAAGCACCCTGATGAGTGTGCTGAACGGTATCTACAAGCCGGACGGGGGAGACATCCTTTTCCGGGGGGAACCGGTGGTGCTGAAAACCCCGAAGGACGCGGTGAACCTGGGTCTGGGGATGGTCCACCAGCATTTTGAACTGGTGGACACCATGACCGTGTCCGAAAACGTCTTTCTGGGCTCTCCGGAATGTGGGGGAATCCTGAAACCGGAGGATATGAATCAGAAGGTGCTGGAATGCTCGCAGAAATACAGACTGGACGTGGATCCCTCCGCCCTGGTCTGGCAGCTGTCCATCGGGGAACAGCAGCGGGTGGAAATCATCAAACTGCTGTTCAGGGGAGCGGAGATCCTGATTCTGGATGAGCCCAGTGCGGTTCTGACCCCCCAGGAATCCGATGCCATGTTTCTCACCCTGCGGAACATGGCGGGAGACGGCAAAGCGGTGGTGTTCATTACCCATAAAATGCGGGAGGTGCTCACCTATGCCGACCGGATTACGGTGCTCCGGAACGGCCGTTCCGTGGCCAGTATGCTGCGGGGGCAAACCGATCAGAACCAGCTGACCTCCCTGATGGTGGGACGGGAGCTGACCTGTATCCCCGACAGATCCCCTGCCCAATGTGGAGAGGAGATACTTTCTCTGGAGAATGTGGATGCCCTGAACGACAAGGGGCTTCCCGCCCTGAGGGAAGTGACCTTCGGCATCTGTTCCGGAGAGATTCTGGGAATTGCCGGGGTGGCCGGAAACGGCCAGCGGGAACTGGCGGAGGTGGTGGCCGGTCTGAGAAAAGTAACGGCCGGAAGTATAACACTGGCCGGGAAAACCATCAGCAACCGGGGGCCTGCCTATGTTATGAAACAGGGGGGCGCCTTCATTCCGGAAGACCGGCTGGGGATGGGACTGGTTCCCAACCTGGATATGGTCAGCAACAGCATCCTGAAGACCTACAACGACCGGAAACACAGCCGGCACGGTTTCCTTAAAATGACCGAGAGCCGGGCGGAAGCGGAGGCTCTGGTGGAGGAATACAACATTAAGTCCGCCGGAATCCGTAAGCCCATCAAGCTGATGTCCGGCGGCAACCAGCAGAAACTGCTGGTGGGACGGGAAATAAAAGGTGAGCCCAGCCTGATCGTGGCAGCCTATCCGGTCCGGGGACTGGACGTGGGAGCCACCCGGGAGATCCACAATATTCTTCAGCAACAGAGAGAGCGGGGGGCGGCCATACTGCTGATCAGTGAGGACCTGGATGAACTTTTTGAACTGGCGGACCGGATCGCAGTGTTCTTTGAAGGACGCCTTATGGGAATTGTGGACCGCCATACCACCACCTACAACGAGATCGGCTGCATGATGGTGGGGGCTGAAATGAAACCGGAATCGGAGGTGTCCTGATGAACGGAAAAGAAGGATTTTCGGGTATACCGACCGGCCTGAGACTGGAAAAACGAGGCGAGGTGCCCCTGTATATCAATTTCCTTCTGAACTTCCTGATTTTTTCCATCTAAAACGAATGCACCCCCACCAAGAAGGTATTGGCAGGGGTGCAGGTTCTATAAATCGCTATTGATGAATTCCAGGATTTCTTCGTAGGTCTTGTCGCTTCTCTTGATTGCCACAATAAGCTCCTCTTTCTTCACGGCATCTCTTTTATCCATCAGCTGCTTGAGTTCCGTGACTGCAGCTTCATACTTTTCCTTCGTTTTGACAACTTTCTCCTGCGCTACTTCAATTTTCCGGTCCAATGAAATCCCTGTTTTCGCCATTTTCAGTCTCCTGTCCCTGATCAGATTTTCAGGGCGTTACTGATTTCGGTTGCCCTGTATTTTATGTAAGCAGCATCCAGGCCGAATGCTTTCAAGATTGTCTTTTGGGTTGCTGTTATGGCATGATCCAGTCGGTAGACGTTGTCGAGCTGTCTGACCATTTCAATTTTTTCCAGTTCCCGGATGGCAGCCGGAACCGTCATGTAATTGGGCTTTTTATCCAGATTCTTCTTTTCTTCCTTCAGGCAGGTATAGAATTTGTTCCGTATGATCAGCGCAATGAATTCAATGAAGATCTTCGCCGAGGCTGATTCGTCTGTATGAACACGGATGCTTTTGTTGCCCAGGTAGGACTTGTCGCCCCGGAACAGTTTCTCTGACGCATCCCTGCTCTTGTAGAGGTTGATTGCGTCTCTTGCTGTCATCTTCCGGGATGTGATGATCACAAAGTACCCGCACAGATCGATTTCCCGTTCGATGGTACCCATCTGTTCTGTGGCAAACAGGAACTTCTCGTGGTTCTCATCGTAGTAGAGTTCAAAGTATTTGTTGAAGGAAGGCCCGAATTCTCTGGTCTCATTGGTGTGTTGGCTGAGAAACCTGGTCATCTGCTGGATCCTGGATTCCAGGGCTGTCCGCTCCATGCTCTCCTTGGATATGCTGTGGTAGATATGGAAGTACCGGTCTGTCTCGTCGGTGAGATATAGTTTTTTCTTTACCGTCATTCCGGACACATTGTATTCCGGTATATTGTGGATCCGTTTGTTTTCAAAGGAGCCTTTATGCTCACGGATCAGTTGATTGACAAAACCGGCCATGCCTTTGACCATGATCACAAACTCATAGCCACACTGGTCCATGAACTCAATGTTTCCTTTGCTGAAGTAGCCTCTGTCCAGGATAAAGCCGATCTTCTTGTATCCATAGCCCTGCACTTTGTCCAGCATAAACTGCAGCTGGGCAACGTCATTGATGCTTCCCGGATATTTCTCATAAAAGAGCGGTTCCCTGTTGTGCGTATCATAGGCGATTGCATAGTTAAAGACCGGGCGGCCCTGATCGTCTTTGGCATGGCCGTACTCTGCCATTTCAATCTCCCCAGCCTGGCAGTTTTTGTTGGTGGAGTCATAGGAGATGTAGATCTTTTCCCGGTGGTCTCTGGCGTCGTTCCAGTCATTCAGGAATTCAACACTTTGATCCTCCGAGACAGAACTTAGAAAATCGGACACTTTGGTGTCGCTGTAAATACGCATCTGTTCTGTGTTCAGCGGGTGATTGTACGCGTAGTCCGGATAATACTGTCCGGCATTGTTCTCCGCCACGATGGAGTAGGCCGCCAGATCAAGAAACAGGCCCAGATCTTTTTCGCTGAAATAGTTTCCGAGCATTTCAGGGAACCCATAGTCGTTCATGATCTTTCGGATCACAATGTATGCCCCAACCCGAAGGCAGCTGCTTCTGTGGGTACGGTCCTTTTCTTCAGGGAGATCTGCATCGGGAAAATACTTCAGGAAGTTGTGATTTGGCTGCATCATGGTGTCATCTTCCTTAGACAGTTTCCCAATCGTCGCCCGTTTCGGTGTGGTATATTGCTTTTCCTTGTCGTAAATCCGGTCGTATTCGTAGTCGATATAGGTGGCATTTTTCTTTTTGACCCGTACCAGTTTCCCCGGCGCATCCGGTATTTTTACAAGAAAATCCAGGTACATACGGCCTCCTTCTTTAGATGTATTTCCATCTAAGTCAATTGTATCATAAAGCCCGATCCCATGCAACGTCAAGCCGCATGAAATCAGGCTTTGTTGGCTCTTTTCTGATCAAAATATTCTTTAGGTGGAAAAATTACAGGAAGTCCAGATTCCTGATCCCGGTGTTCTGTATCATCCTGGCCCTGATCGTATGTGCAGGGTTCATCCGGATTCTGGGATTTGAGCCAGGGGCGGTGTATCTCCGGATGCTGCGGGGAGGCTTCGGGTCCCTTCCCAACTTTTTTGAAACGGTAATCAAAGCCATTCCCCTGATGCTTTGCGGACTGGCAGTGGCTGTGGCCTATAAGATGCTCCTGATGAACATCGGAGCGGAAGGCCAGTTCTGCGTGGGGGCTCTGGCGGCAACCGGGGTGGCTCTTTTCTGGAGCCAGTCCCTCCCCGGATGGAGCGTAATCTGGGTGATGCTTCTGGCCAGTTTTCTGGCCGGGGCCCTGTGGGCTGTGCTGGCGGTTCTTCCCAGAGCCTATCTGGGGGTCAGTGAGATCATCGTGACCCTGATGTTCAACTACATCGCCATTTTGCTGCTGGACTTCTTCGTGTATGGACCCTGGAAGGATCCGGGGGGAGCCAATATGCCCCTGTCCGCCCCCTTCGCTCCGGAGGCCCTGCTGTTCAAATTTCCGGGCACCAACATCAACGGCGGCCTCCTGATGGCCCTGGTGATCGCCGTCATCCTCTACGTGGTATTCCGGAAAACCACCTGGGGATTTCAGCTGAGTGTTATCGGGGAGAGCTGCAAGTCTGCCGGGTATGCCGGAATGAATATCTCCCGGAACATGCTGATCACCATGGTGATCAGTGGCGGGATTTCCGGTCTGGCCGGACTGACCGAGGTGGCCGGAGTGGTGGGAAGGCTGCAGCCGGGGATTTCCGCCGGCTATGGATATACGGCCATCATCATTGCCTACATCAGCCGGTTCAACCCCCTTATCATTCTTTTAGTCTCCCTGCTGTTTGGCGGGATGAGCACCGGAGGATACGGCCTTCAGATCCTGGGGCTTCCCTCCCAGATCGTCAACATGCTCCAGGGGGCCATCCTGCTGTTTGTTCTGGGCGGAGAGATCCTGACCCGGTATAAAGTGCGGCTGGTACGTCCGGAAAGAGAGGTGCAGTGATGGAAAATGTGTGGCTGGTATCGTTTCTCAGCGCTGTAATCGTGGCAGCCACCCCAATTCTGTATGCCTCGGTGGGTGAAATTCTCAGTGAACGGGCCGGGGTCATGAATCTTGGTCTGGAAGGGGTCATGCTGCTGGGAGCGGTTTCCGGATACATTGTGGTGGTGAGAACCCAGTCACTCCTGTATGCGGCTCTGGCGGTGATTCTGGTGGGGCTTCTCATCGGTCTTCTGTTTGCCCTGCTGACCGTTACCCTGCAGGCCAATCAGACGGTCTGCGGTCTGTCGGTCACCATTTTCGGGACCGGACTCAGCGGATTCATGGGAAAACTGGCCAGTTCCAACGCCACACCGGAATTTTTCCAGAAGATAGCCATTCCCGGACTGTCCCGGATCCCCTACATCGGGCCCATCGTCTTCCGGCAGGATCTGCTGGTCTACAGTCTGTATGTGCTGGTGGCTCTGGCCTACTTTCTGATTTACCGGACCAGGCCCGGGATGAAGCTGCGGGCAGTGGGGGAAAACCCCAACGCGGCCGACTATGTGGGAATCAACATCTACAGACTCCGTTATTTCTATGTCTGCCTGGGCTGCATTCTGACCGCCGTAGGGGGAGCCTATATCAGTCTTGCCTACTCGCCCATGTGGATCGACGGGATGACCGCCGGCCGGGGCTGGATTGCCATCGCTCTGGTGGTATTTTCCGGATGGAACCCGCTGTTTGCAGCAGCCGGAGCACTCCTGTTCGGAGGGATCGATGTTCTGGGACTTAGGTTCCAGGCCATGGGTGTGAGCATTCCTTCTCACTTTATCAGTATGCTGCCCTATATCAGTACGGTTCTGGTTCTCATCGTTTCCACCGGAAGTTTCGGCAACAAAAGGAGCAGAACCCCTAAAGCTCTGGGTACACCCTATGACCGGGAATGCCGGTAAAGGTACCATAAATGTTTCCAATGCCCTGAAGTGGCAGAAAGGAAGAAGAGCATGAAAATGAATCAGATGAGGAAAAGTGTCGCAGTGATCGCCGTTTTTCTGCTGATCTCAATGATGGCGGGATGTGGAGGCGGTGGCGCAGAGGCCGGCGGTGAAGAAGGACAGACCGTTAAGATTGGTGTATTCAACAATAATACAGCGGACAGTGGCGGATGGACCAAGTCCCACTACGACGCGGTTGAGTATCTGAAGGCCCAGGTTCCTGAAGCGGAAGTGATCTGGGTTGAGGAGGTTCCGGAAACCGGTTCGGACTCCGCCCGGGTAATCGATGAACTGGCTGCCGAAGGCTGCAACATCATCGTGGG
>JAXGWN010000039.1:0-9144 GCA_040773285.1 Bacillota bacterium | reverse complement strand
TTCATTAATAAAAAAACCGTCTGCGGCAGGCAGACGGTCCGGCAGGGGGGCGGGTCCTTGGACTCAGCCTTCCTGTCCTATTTTTTTGTCCCGTTTCAGGATATGCTCCAGCACCCAGTTGAACAGAAGGTCCAGCAGTTCCCGGATCTTCTGGTCCTGATTCTCATCCAGATCCTCCGGATCTATGGAATCCAGCCTTTTAATGAAATCGGCATGCTCCACTTTTTGTACCAGATACCCCGGATGCCCGATGGAGAGCATGTATTCTTCTTCACTCTGGAAATGATACCGGGTATAATCCTTCAGTTCCCCGACGATCTCCATGATCCGGTCGTATTTGTCCAGTTGCATATCGTTTTCCAGAAGTTCATACATTTTGTTGCCGATGGCAAACAGTTCCTGATGCTGTTCATCGATGGACGGTATACCGGTGGCATATCCGTCTTTCCATTTTAACATTGAATCCCTCCTATATTTTGCTGGCCGGAGCCTGATCTGATCATAATTCATTTACAAATATGAATCAAGAGTGGTTCCGTAGGTTTTCTGCCAGGGCGGGGTCAGGATCCACCAGAATCGTGCGGTTCCGGTCATAGACCACCATGCCAGGGCGGGATCCCCCTGGTTTCCGCAGATGTTTCCGTGGAGTATAGTCCACCGGAACCTTCACGGAGTCTCTGGCTCTGGAGAACCAGGCAGCCAGAGTGGCGGCCTCCAGAAGGGAGGTTTCATCGTAGGTACCGTCCTGGGTCTTCAGAATCACGTGGGATCCCGGAATCTCTTTGGTATGGAGCCAGAGATCCGTGTCGGCAGCCTGCTTCATGGTCAGCCAGTCATTCTGCCGGTTGTTGCGGCCCACCAGGATTTCCATTCCTGTGGTGGAGATAAACCTCATGGGTCCGTTGGGCGTTACGGGTTTTTGCTGTTTGCCGGGTGGGCGTCCCAGAAATCCGCAACGGGTCAGTTCCTCCAGGATTTCCATCAGGTCCCCGGTGGTTTCCGCCTGTTTCAGACTGACTTCCACGGTCTCCAGATATGCCAGGTCCTCTCTCAGCTGTTCCAGAATCTGCCGGGAGACCTTGGCAGCCTCCCTGACCTTTGAGACCCGGCGGAAGCAGCGGTTGGCATTGGCGGAAGGAGACAGGGCAGGATCCAGTTCCAGGGTGAGAGGTTCCGGAGGATCCAGGTAATAGTTGTCCAGGATAATGGAGTCCATACCGGGCCGGATCCTGTGCAGATTGGCTGTCAGAAGTTCCCCCCGGATCCGCCATACATCCGCTTTTTCCGCTTCCTGGAGATTCTCCTCATGGATCTCCATTTTTTTCTCCCGGCGTGCGATCATTTGCCGGAGGCTGCGCTGGAGTTTTCGTTGTTCGGAGTGGAAACGGTCACTTTCACCCAGCATCTGATAATAGGTGCTGACCATATCATTGACAGAGGTGAACTGCCGGGTATGGGGACTGTCCACAGGAAAAAGAAAGATATCCGCCGGCACCGGAGGATTCAGGGTCATGCAGGGCTGATGGCGGCTGTTCAGCAGCCGGCTCCGGAAGTCCTCCAGCAGAATTTTGACCCGGTCCGGATCCTGCCCGGCCGGCTTCAGCAGTTCCTGCAGGGTCTTGGATCCCAGACCCGGGAAAATCCGGCTGAAATGTTCGGCAAGGGATCCCGCTTCATTTTCCGGAAGGGGCAGGACTTCCGGAATGGGATCCAGAAACCGTAGCCCCTGCCGGGGAGGAGGGGACGTGTACATCCGTCCCGGCAGGATCTCCCGGTGCCGGGAAACCAGATGATTGAAGCGGACCAGGGCGTCAATCACTGTGCTTTTATCCCCATCCAGCAGGATGATGTTGGAGTGCCGGCCCATAACCTCCAGAATCAGGGTCCGCCGTACAGGGTCTCCGATTTCACTGGTGGCCAGAAAATCCAGGAATATGGTCCGGTCCAGGCCATCCTGGCGGACGGCCACCAGTCTTCCTCCGGACAGATGCTTGCGCATCACCATGGTCAGCAGGGGAGGGGGCTGAGGAGCCGTAAAAGCGTTGCGGGTCATACAGATGCCTCCCCGGACGGGGTGGGCGGACAGGTACAGATTGGTGTTTTCTGTGCGGGTACGCAGCCGGATCAGCAGATCGTGATCCCCCGGCTGATAAATTTTATCCACTCTGGCCCCGGTCAGTGTTTCCCGGATCTCACCGGTCAGTGCCACGAGCATCGCGCCATCCATTGGCATGGTATCATCTCCGTTTCTCTAAAGGTCAGTATACCGGTTCGGAGGTCTGCTGAAAAGATCCCGGGGCAATCCGTCAGGATTTCTGCAGGCAATGGTGCCAGAACTGCTTCATATCTGCTATAATTATTAAATGATTCAGCAGCATGAGGAGGATTGTGTATGCAGTTTACGAAAATGCACGGACTGGGCAATGATTTCGTCATGGTGACCCATGAGGATCTTCCGGCCGGCGGCGATCTGGGCACATTGGCCAGGCAGGTCTGTGACCGCCATTTTGGAATAGGCGCCGATGGACTGATTATCAGTTACCCCAGCGATACGGCCGATATCCGGATGAGGATCATCAATGCTGACGGTTCGGAGGCAGAGATGTGTGGAAATGGAATCCGCTGCTTTGCCCGGTTTGTCTATGAAAAAGGTCTGGTGAGTACCCCCCGCATGGAGGTGGAAACCCTGGCCGGCCTGATGATCCCGGTTCTCACTTTGGAAAATGGAGAGATCACCGGCATCACAGTGGACATGAATGAGCCCCATCTGGAGGGACCGGTGATTCCGGTGGCCTCGGAGAAAGAACGGATCATAGGGGAAAAAATCGGGGTGGACGGGGAGATTCTTGAAGTCACCTGTGTTTCCATGGGAAACCCTCACTGTGTTTTGTTTGTTGAGGACGCCGGGGCAGCTCCTGTATCGGTTCTGGGCCCTATTCTCGAGAACCATCCGTTTAACCCCCGGAGAACCACTGTGGAGTTTGTCCAGGTGGTGGACAAGCATGAGGTGATCATGAGGGTGTGGGAGCGGGGTGCGGCAGAAACCCTGGCCTGCGGAACCGGAGCCTGCGCCACTCTGGTGGCCTGCAATCTGAATGGACTCACCTGCCGGAAGGCCACCGTACATCTGGCCGGCGGGGATCTGTTTATCCGCTGGGATGAGCAGGATAACCATGTGTATATGACCGGTCCGGCGGAAAACGTCTTTACCGGCGATTACATTATACGATCTTAAACAGGAGGAGGACCAAGAATATGCAACAGGCGGAAAGAATCAGAAAACTGCCCCCCTATCTGTTCGCCAGAATAGAGCAGAAGGTGGCAGAGGCCAAAGAAAAAGGTGTGGATATAATCTCTCTGGGAATCGGGGATCCCGACAAACCCACTCCATCCCATGTGGTGGAAGCTCTGCGGGAGGCTGCCCTGGATTCATCCAACCATCAGTACCCCTCTTCGGTGGGTATGCTTACATACCGCCAGTCCGTGGCGGATTTTTACAAAAGAAGATTCGATGTGGATCTGGATCCCAGGACCCAGGTGGTCACCCTGATCGGTTCCAAGGAAGGGATCGCCAACATCAGTTACTGCTATGTGGATCCCGGCGATGTGAATCTGGTCCCGGATCCCGGATATCCGGTATATGGAATCGGAACCCTTCTGGCCGGCGGCGAGCCTTACCTGATGCCTCTGCTGGAGGAAAACGGCTTCATACCGGATCTGAAGGCCATTCCGGAAGAAATTGCCCGGAAGGCAAAGCTTATGTTCATCAATTATCCCAACAATCCCACAGGGGCAACCTGCACCCTTGATTTTTACCGGGAAGTGGTGGAGTTTGCCAAAAAGTATGACATCATTGTCTGCTCCGATGCGGCCTACAGCGAAGTGACCTTTGATGGATACGAGGCTCCCAGCTTTATGCAGGTGGAGGGAGCCCTGGATGTGGGGATAGAATTCTTCTCTCTCAGCAAGCCCTTCAATATGACCGGATGGAGGATTGCTGCTGCCGTGGGACGGGCTGATGTGGTGGAGGCTCTGGGCCGGATCAAGTCCAATATTGACTCCGGCGCTTTCCAGGCGGTTCAACTGGCAGCCAAGGCCGGACTGGACGGAACCTACGAGGCCGTACGGGACACACAGCGGGTCTACAGTGAGCGGATGGACGTCTGTGTGGAAGGGCTCCGGGAACTGGGCTGGAACATTGAAAAGCCCAGAGCCACCTTCTACATCTGGCTGAAGGTCCCCAAAGGATACACCTCTGCAGAATTTGCTGAGTATGTGCTGGAAAAGGCCGGTGTGATCATTACACCGGGAAATGGATATGGCCAGTACGGGGAGGGATACTTCCGTATCTCCCTGTGCATTGAAAAGGACCGGATCCGGGAAGCCCTGAAACGGATGAAGGACGCCCTGGGAGTTCTGGAGTTCTGACAGGGGAGGCGTGTGTCTGCACGCCTTCCCTTTTTTCCTTCCTCCGGGAAGGAATTGCGTATTGGCGGATCGAATTAGGCAGTACGACTTTATTCCGAAGGAGATGGTTGAGATGGTTAGCAGCATGACAGGTTTTGGTGTCGGGGAAGCACATGGCGACGGTCACGTGGTGACCGTGGAACTGAAAAGCGTCAATCACCGGTTTTGTGAGGTAAAGACCAGAATTCCCCGGATGTATGCAGGATTTGAAGAACGTATCAACCGGAAGATTAAGGAAAAGTTCTCCAGAGGTCATTTTGATGTGTTTGTCAGTTACCGGGAGGAAGAGGGCAGCAGCCGGAATCTCAGCGTTGACAAAGGTCTGGCGTTATCTTATTATAATGCATTGGAAGCCTTGGCCGGAGAACTGGGAATTCCCAATTCCGCCACCGTGGTGGACGTGGCTAACTTTCCGGAGGTATTGAGTATCAGCGATGAGGAACAGGATATGGAAGCCCGCTGGCTTCTTACCAAGATTGCCCTCTATGATGCCATCCGGGCACTGCAGTCCATGCGCAGTGATGAGGGGCTGAACCTGAAAAAGGATATACTGAAGCGGCTGGAAATTATCCGGGACCTCAGTGCCCAGGTGGCCGGTCAGGCCAGGGAGAATACTCTGGAGTACAGAAGCAAACTGATGGACCGGATCAGTGGCCTGCTGGCCGACATTCCGGTCAATGAGGAGAGGATCGCCCAGGAGGTGGCCCTGTTTGCAGACCGTTCCGATATCACAGAGGAAACCGTAAGACTGGGAAGCCATCTGAACCAGATGTATGATATACTGGAGGAGAGCGAGCCTGTGGGGAGAAAGCTGGACTTCCTGGTTCAGGAAATGAACCGGGAGATCAACACGATCGGAAGCAAGTCAAATTGTGTCAGCATCAGCCAGAGAGTCGTGGAAATCAAAAGCGAGCTGGAAAAAATCAGGGAGCAGGTTCAGAATATCGAGTAACCGTGAGGAGGTTCTATGGATATTAAACTTGTGAATATCGGATTTGGCAACATTGTCAATGCCAGCAGAATCGTGGCAATCGTCAGCCCGGATTCCGCTCCCATTAAACGGCTGGTTCAGGATGCCCGGGACCGGGATGAACTGGTGGATGCCACTTATGGACGGAGAACCAGGGCAGTGATCGTGACAGATTCAAACTATGTAATCCTGTCTGCGGTGCAGCCGGAAACGGTGGCCAACCGGCTTTCCTCCAGCAAAACAATCGTGGATGTCAGTGAGGGAGAATAATTGAATCAGACAGGACTTCTGCTGGTGGTCTCCGGACCATCAGGTTCCGGCAAAGGGACTCTGTGTGCAGAACTGCGCCGACGCAGACCGGAAATCGTATATTCGGTTTCCGCAACCACCAGGGACCGCAGGGCCGGAGAAACACACGGAAAAGAGTATTTTTTCATCGACAGGGAAGAGTTCGTCTCGGGGATCGGGGCAGGACTCTTCCTTGAGTATGCCCGGGTATATGATAATTATTACGGGACTCCGCGGGAATACGTGCTGAGCAATCTGGAAGCCAGAAGGGATGTCCTGCTGAGATCGACATCCAGGGGGCAATGCAGGTCAAGGAAAACTATCCCCGGGCAGTGACTGTTTTTATTGTTCCGCCTTCCATGGAGGAACTGAGGGAACGGATTACCGGACGGGACCGGGAAGGACCGGAGGAAATCGCCCGGCGTCTCAGTGAGACCATGCGGGAACTTTCCTATATAGACCGCTATGATTATGTTATACTGAATGATGAGGTTTCCTCTGCAGTGGACAGAATGGAAGCCATACTGATTGCGGAAAAATGCCGCTCGGAGCACTTCAGTCTCCGGGACCTGGGATTTGAAGCTGTGAAGGAGGAAGCCAAATGAAGATACCCACCATCGATCAGCTGATGGACCGGATACCCAGCAAATATTCCCTGGTGATCGTGGCCGCCAAACGGGCCAGGCAACTGAAAGGGATGCCGGATCTGGATTTTGAGCACGGGGAAAAACCCATCATCAAGGCGCTGCAGGAGATTTCGGAGGGAAATGTGTCCTTCCGTACGGAAGATGGCCAGAGCTGAGGGGTCCCGCAAAGGCGGCCGGGACGTAAAAACGGTAGTTCTGGGAGTTACAGGGGGAATCGCAGCCTACAAGGCCATAGAACTGGCGGGCACGCTCACCAAACAGGGGGTTCGGGTTCATACGGTTCTGACCGGGGAGGCCAGAAAGTTTATTACCCCGCTGACCATGGAGGTAATCACCGGCCAGCCGGTATGGACCGATGAGAACTGTCTGGAACTGAGTGCCATTCCCCATATTGAACTGGCGGAGATGGCCGACCTGATTCTGGTGGCTCCGGCCAGTGCCAACACCATTGCCAAATGCGCTGCCGGGATCGCTGACAATCTGCTGACTTCAGCCATTCTGGCGGCCACATCTCCGGTGATGTATGTGCCGGCCATGAACAACCGGATGTACGAACATCCCTCCACACGGAAGAATCTGGAAACGCTGGTGGAAAACGGTTTTCTGGTGATGACACCGGATTCCGGGCCGCTGGCCTGTGGAACCACCGGAAAGGGAAGGTATCCTGAGAACAGCCGGATACTGGCAGAGATTGAGAACGTTCTTTTTGGGGACCGTGCCCTGAAAGGTCTTCATGTGCTGATCACGGCTGGAGGAACCAGGGAACCCATCGATCCTGTACGATATATTGGAAACCGCAGTTCAGGAAAAATGGGAGTTGCCCTGGCCAGAGAGGCTGCAGCACGTGGAGCCATTGTCACCCTGATCCTGGGATCCCATCAGCTGACGGAACTGCCCGATGTGGATATTGTGTCCGTGGAAACAGCTGAGGAGATGTACGGGGCAGTTATGGAACGGATGGACAGACAGGACATAATCATCAAGGCGGCAGCAGTGGCGGATTTCCGTCCCATGGAGGCAAGTCCTCTGAAAATCAAGAAGGAGGGGGCCTCCCTGCAGTTGAGTCTTGAGAGAACCCGGGATATCCTGATGGAGGTGGCCCGGAGACGCAGAGACCAGATTGTAGTGGGCTTTGCTGCAGAGACTGGCGACCCGGAAGTTTATGCCCTGGCCAAACTGAAGGAAAAGGAACTGGACATGCTGGTGGCCAATGATGTATCCCGGGAGGACTCGGGATTCGGAACGGACACCAACCTGGCCACGCTTTATTTTGCGGGCGGTGCGTCAAAAACCCTTCCACTGCTGACCAAAGAGAAACTGGCGGGAGAGATTCTCTCGGAGATAATAAAACTGCCGAAGTTCGGCAAGATTGCCAAGTAGAGGAGATAGTATACGATGTCAAGAAAACTGTTTACATCGGAGTCCGTAACTGAAGGACATCCCGATAAAATCTGCGATCAGATTTCCGATGGCATTCTGGATGCCATTCTGGCACAGGACCCCAATGCCCGGGTGGCCTGTGAGACATCCGTGACCACCGGTCTTGCCCTGGTTACCGGAGAGATCACCACCACCTGCTATGTGGATATTCCCAAGGTGGTCCGCAGAACCATTGAGCAGATCGGTTACACAAGAGCCAAATTCGGTTTTGATTCCCATACCTGTGCCGTACTGTCCTCCCTGGACGAGCAGTCCCCGGATATTGCTATGGGTGTGGATATGGCACTGGAGGCCAAAAAGGGTGAGGTGACCGATGCCCAGATTGAGTCCATCGGCGCCGGCGATCAGGGGATGATGTTCGGGTATGCCAGCAACGAGACTCCGGAATACATGCCCCTTCCCATCGCTCTGGCCCATAAACTGACCAGACGGCTGTCAGAAGTACGCAAGAGCGGACAGATGGATTATCTCCGTCCCGACGGGAAATCCCAGGTGACGGTGGAATACGTGGATGGAAAACCGGTTCACGTGGATACTGTGGTAATCTCAACCCAGCATTCCCCGGATGTGGATCAGGAAACCATCGCCCGGGATGTGATGAATCAGGTGATTCTTCCGGTGATTCCGGCGGAATACCTGAATGACCAGACCAAGTACTATATCAATCCCACCGGCCGGTTTGTAATCGGTGGTCCCCAGGGGGATGCCGGTCTGACCGGACGGAAGATCATCGTGGATACCTATGGTGGTATGGCCCGGCATGGGGGAGGAGCCTTCTCCGGAAAAGATCCCACCAAGGTGGACCGGTCTGCTGCCTACGCTGCCCGTCATGTGGCCAAGAACCTGGTGGCCGCGGGACTTGCCGATAAACTGGAGATCCAGCTGGCCTACGCCATCGGGGTGGCCAGACCGGTGTCCATCACAGTGGATACCTTTGGTACCGGGAAACTCAGCGAAGAGGCTCTGGTGGAACTGGTGGATCAGCATTTCGATCTGAGACCGGCCGCCATTATCCGGAATCTGGATCTGAGAAGACCCATTTATCAGCAGACAGCCGCATATGGACACTTCGGACGTACCGATCTGGATCTGCCCTGGGAACGGCTGGACAAGGTGGAAGAACTGAAAAAGGCCCTGTCATGACACAAACAGAATCCTTTCGGTCTGCTGACCGGAAGGGTTTTGTCTTTTCGGGTCGAAGTACTATACAATTGAGTGCACAACAGGGGAGGTGCCTGTCATAAGCCACGTGGGAAGAAATATTGAAATTGTAACCCTGGATTCCGCCAGATATCTGGTCTCCGCCCACACCGCCTCCATCGGGACCGGAGT
>JAXGWN010000038.1:0-9170 GCA_040773285.1 Bacillota bacterium | reverse complement strand
TGTCATCGCCTTTATCCCTGATGCCCCAGCCATCCAGAATACACAGCATCACCTGTTTCTTCATGCTCATCCCCCTATTCTGTCCCCACGTTCATAAGAGCGGTGAAGTCGGCCGCCGAAAGGCTGGCTCCTCCCACCAGTGCCCCGTCTATGTTATCCATACCCATCAGTTCCCCGATGTTATCCGGCTTCACACTGCCGCCATAAAGGATCCGCACCCCGCAGGCTGCATTTTCTCCATACATCCTTCCCATCAGGTCCCGGATAAAGCCGCACATCTCTTCTGCCTGGGCACTGCTGGCGGTCCGGCCGGTCCCGATGGCCCAGATGGGCTCATAGGCAATGGTGATCCGCTCCAGCATGTCCCCGGAGATTCCCTCAAATCCCTGCAGGATCTGGTCCTTCACCCAGTCTTTCTGGGTTCCTGCCTCCCGGATCTCCAGGGACTCTCCCACACAGACAATGGGGCGCAGTCCGTGGCGGAGAGCCGAACGGATTTTTCCGTTCACGGTCTGGTCAGTCTCTGCGAAGTACATCCTGCGCTCCGAATGTCCCAGGATCACGTAAGTTACTTTCAGTTCGTTGAGCATCAGGGGGGAAATCTCTCCGGTATAGGCACCAGACTCCTCCTCATGCATGTTCTGGGCTCCCAGGGCCAGAGAGGATCCCTCCAGCACCCGGCCCACTTCCTGCAGGGCGGTAAAGGGCACACAGATGGCGGTCTCCGCCGTGGCGGAAGCCGCTCCGGGCAGAAGGCTTTCTGTCAGTTCCACAGCCTCGGCTATGGTCTTGTTCATTTTCCAGTTTCCGGCAATCAGCGGTTTTCTCATAATGTCTCCTTATTCTCCGTCCCGGTCACTGATGCAGTCAATGCCCGGGAGTACTTTCCCCTCAAAGAATTCCAGACTGGCTCCTCCGCCGGTGGATATGTGGGTCATCCGGTCGGCCAGTCCTGATTTTTCCGCGGCAGCTGCCGAGTCCCCTCCCCCGATGATGGTCACTGCCTGAGAGTCCGCCAGGGCCTGTGCGATCCCGAAGGTTCCGGCGGCAAAACGGTCCATCTCAAAGACCCCCATGGGGCCGTTCCAGATCACAGTACCTGCCCCGGAGATGGCCTCTGAAAAAAGGGCAACCGACTCCGGGCCGATGTCCAGACCCATGGTTCCCTCCGGGATCTTCCCGGCCGGCACCACCCGGGCGGGTGCGTCCGCTGCGAAGGCATCCGCTGCCACCACATCCACCGGCAAAAGCACCTGCACACCTTTTTCCCTGGCCGTCTCCAGAAGGCTTCCGGCCAGTTCCACCCGGTCCTCCTCCAGCAGGGAGTTTCCTGTGGGATATCCATTGGCCTTCAGGAAAGTAAAGGCCATGCCTCCCCCGATGATCAGAGTGTCCACCCGTTTCAGCAGATTCTCGATCACACCGATCTTATCGGATACCTTGGCCCCTCCCAGAATGGCCACAAAGGGCCGCCGGGGGCTTTCCAGGACCTCCCCCATGATGTCCACTTCCTTCTTCACCAGATACCCCAGTGCCGAAGGGAGCAGGGAGGCCACCCCCACATTGGAGGCATGGACCCGGTGGGCGGTCCCGAAGGCGTCGTTCACAAACAGTTCCCCCAGGGAAGCCAGCTCCCGGGCAAACTCCTCCCCGTTTTTGGTTTCCTCCGGCCGGAACCGGGTATTCTCCAGCAAAAGAACCTCCCCGTCGGACATAGCCATTACCTGACTGCGGACCTGGTCGTCCACCACCCGGCCGGAGGATGAAAACTGCACAGGGGTTCCCAGCAGTTCTCCCAGGCGCTCTGCCACCGGGGCCAGGGTATAGCGATCATCGGGTCCGTCCTTGGGACGGCCGAAGTGACTCATCAGGATCACCCGGGCACCCCTGTCCATCAGATACCGGATGGTGGGCAGAGCCTCCCGGATACGGGCATCGTCGGTGATCCGGCCATCCTCCATGGGAACATTGAAATCACAGCGCACCAGCACCCGGCGTCCGGATACCTGCAGATCCTCCACGGACTGTTTCTTCAGCATCTTCATTCCTCCCAAAAAAAGGCAAAAATGCGAACCCGCGGGGAGCCGCATTCCTGCCGGAACAGTTAGTATCAGAGGCCTTTGGAAGCCACGAAGGCAGCCAGATCCACACAGCGGTTGGCGTAGCCGTTTTCGTTGTCGTACCAGGCAATCACCTTCACCATGGTATCCTCAAGAACCATGGTGGACAGAGCGTCCACAGTGGAGGAGACGCGGGTTCCATTGTAATCGATGGAAACCAGGGGCTCATCCGAGTAGGCCAGGATCCCTTTCAGGTCGGTCTCTGCAGCCCTCTTCAGGGCCTCGTTGACCATATCGGCGTTTACTTCTTTTTCCAGTTCCACCACCAGGTCCACCATAGACACATTGGGGGTGGGAACCCGGACGGCCATCCCGTTCAGTTTTCCTTTCAGTTCAGGCAGAACCAGTGCCACCGCCTTGGCGGCGCCTGTGGTGGTGGGGATCATGGAGACCGCCGCCGCCCGTGCCCTTCTAAGATCGGAATGGAACTGGTCCAGAATTTTCTGGTCGTTGGTATAGGAGTGAATGGTGGTCATAAGGCCCCGCTTCAGTCCAAAATTGTCGTTCAGAACCTTGGCCACCGGGGCCAGGCAGTTGGTGGTGCAGGAGGCATTGGACAGAATATGGTGCTGGTCGGGATCGTATTTGTCCTCGTTGACCCCCAGCACAATGGTCAGATCCTCATTTTTGGCCGGAGCGGAGATGATCACCTTTTTGGCGCCCCCCTTGATGTGCCCGGAAGCAGCCTCATGGTCCCGGAAAAATCCGGTGGACTCAATGACAATCTCGGCTCCCAGTTCGCCCCAGGGAAGGTTCTCCGGATTTCTTTCTGCCAGAACCCGGACCCTTTGACCGTCGATCACCATGAACTCCCCATCCACGTCCACATCGCCCGGCCAGGTGCCATGCACACTGTCATACTTGAACAGGTATGCGTTGGTTTTCACGTCGGTCAGGTCATTGACCGCCACAACCTCCACCTCGGGATGAGCCATGGCTGCCCGCATCACCAGACGGCCGATCCGTCCAAACCCGTTGATTCCAATTTTTACCATACTTTTACCTCCCTTTTTCGTGTCCGTGACACGTAGTAAACCGTGTATCATCTGATAATTATATCCTATTGTCTATAATTTGTCTGCCAGATCCTCCAGTTTTCTCAGCCGGTGGTTCACCGCAGATTTGCTGCGGGGAGGATCCATCATCTCCCCCAGTTCCTTCAGGGTGGCCTCCGGAAACTCCAGCCGGAGCCGGGCAGCTTCCCGGAGCCCCACCGGAAGATTCCCGATTCCGGTCACCAGGTCCAGCCTGCGGATGGCTTCCACCTGGCGCACCCCGGTATCCACAGTTTTTCCCAGATTGGCCGTCTCGCAGTTCACCGCCCGGTTCACATTGTTCCTCAGTTCCTTCAGGATCCGGACATTCTCGAAGTCCAGCAGAGCCTTGTGGGCTCCGATCAGGTTCAGGAAGGTGACAATCTCATCGCTTCCCTTCAGGTAGGTGACATATTTGTGTTTTCTCTTGCTGACCCTGGGATTGAGATCAAAATGCCTCATGATGGTCAGCAGAAAGTAGGAGTTGGAGGCGCTGCGGCTGGTCAGTTCCAGATGGTAGTCCCCCTCCGGGTTGCTGACCGAACCCCCGCCCAGGAAAGAACCCCGCAGATAGCTCTGGTAGCAGCAGTCCCCATTGAACAGGTTCTCCAGATACTGATCCTCCAGCCGGTCGCTGTACTCCAGTTCCAGAGCCTTCAGTACTGCATCAGTGGCCTCCCGGGAGGCGATGGTCAGCTGGTAGGTGTTGTTCTTCCTGAGCCTGGCCTTGCGCCGCACCGATGTTTCCACCCGGACTCCGTACAGGGTTTTCAGCAGTTTGAAAATCTTAATGGCCACCGCTGCATTTTCCGTCTCGAACTGCAGATAGTACCCTTCCTGCCGGGGCTGGTTCTGCACCACCCCGTCGGAACGGAACAGGGCCAGCAGTTCCGCCTGCTGACAGCAGCGCTTTTCCGGAATCAGCCGGGCCAGGGAACTTTTGGCTTCGGAGGAAAAACTCATCGGGGCTCCCTCCGGAGACTGGCCCGTTTCAGATCCCGGTGAATCACCGTGGTACGGATCCCCGTCCCGGGGAGCCGGGAGGCCAGTTCCTCCGCCAGCACCACGCTGCGGTGCTGGCCTCCGGTGCAGCCGATGGCAATCACCAGCTGCCGTTTCCCCTCCCGGATATACTGGGGAACCAGGAACGACAGAAGAGAAGTGTACCGGGACAAAAACTCCATAGCCTCTTGTGATCCCATAACATAGTTCCTTACTGTCTCCATCTCTCCGGTTTCAGAACGCATCACCGGATCATAGAAGGGATTGGGCAGAAAACGGACATCCATCACCAGATCGGCATCCCGGGGCAGTCCGTACTTGAAGCCGAAGGACTCCACGGTGATCAGCATCCGGGGTTCATCCTCCCCGTAGAGATCAAACATCAGGCCGGAAAACTCCCGCAGAGACAACTTGGATGTGTCAATGATCCTCCTGGCATAGCCCCGGATCTCCTGCAGCATCTCCCGTTCATCCCGGAGGGCCTCCTCCATGCTGAGACCATCCTGGAGGGGGTGCCTCCTGCGGCTCTCCTTGTAGCGGTTGATCAGCACCTCGTTGGCAGCGTCCAGGAAAAGAACCTGGTAGTCGATCCCCTCCCGGGTCAGCAGGTCCTGCATCAGCTGGAAGTATTCCAGGAAGTCCTTGCCCCGCACGTCCACGGCGATGGCCACCTTCCGCAGCTGGGCCTGGCGTCCGTCCCTCCCCAGCAAAACGTCCACCAGATCCAGGATCAGGGAGGCAGGCAGGTTGTCAATGCAGAAATAACCCATATCCTCCAGGGCCCTCATGGCCTGGGTCTTGCCGGCTCCGCTCATTCCGGAAATAAACAGGATCTGTACGTCCCGGTTTTCCATGGTATACCTCCTATCTGGATTCAAAGGTCTCAGCCCTGCGGGCTTTGCGCTGCGCCACAAACTCTTCCAGCCGCCCGGGAGTCAGGTTCAGGATGTTCTCCGGGGAAAAGCCGGCCGCAAGGGCCAGTTCCAGGGCTTTGTCCAGGCGGCCCACATCCCCGCACCAGTGGGCATCGCTGCCCAGCACTGCCGGCATCCCGACCTGGTTCATACACCGGGCCAGTTCCAGGCAGTTTTCCCGGGAACCGGGACGCACCCCTCCCCGCAGGGAAGAATTGTTTAATTCCAGCAGCACCCCGTGCCGTGCCGCCGCCTCCACCACCCGTTCCCCGTCGATGGGGAAGTAGGGATTGCCGGGATGGGTGATCACATCCACGTAGCCCCGCTCCATCAGGCGGATCAGCCGGGTGGTGTTTTCCTCCCGGCTGGCCTGGGAAATACAGACGTCATGAAGTCCCGCCAGAACCAGGTCCAGACCCGCCAGAATCCAGTCCGGCACGTCCAGGCTCCCCTCATCATCAAGTACATTGGCCTCAATTCCCTTAAGGATCCGCACCCCATCCACCACCTCCGGCACCACCTGCAGATTGGCAAAGTGGAAAAAAGCCGGATTGGCACCGGGCATCCTGGGCCCGTGGTCCGTGGAGGCCATAATGGTCAGACCGTTCTCCCGGGCGCAGCGGGCATTCTCCAGCAGGGAGGAAAAGGCGTGTCCGCTCAGCAGGGTATGGGTATGTATATCAGCCAGTATAATCATTCGTAATCCTCCCCCAGTACATATTTTTCGATGGCCAGGGCCACCCCGTCCTCCAGATAACTGCCGGTGACCACATCGGCTTCCGCCTTCACGGATTCCTCCGCATTGCCCATGGCCACCGCCAGACCGGCATAATGAAACATGGATACGTCATTGAAGTTGTCCCCGATGCACATCACCTGTTCCGGGGGAATGCCGTAGTAAGTGGCAATGGTGTCCACTCCGGTCCCCTTGTTGGCGTAGGGATGGCTCACCTCCAGGAAGAAGGTGCCGGACTTCACCACATACAGCTGGCTGGGCCACGTGTTCTCAATCCAGCGGCCAAATTCATCCAGGGCCAGATGGTCCCGGGACTGAACCGTGATTTTGGTCAGTGTCCGGTTCTCTTCGAAAAACCGCTGCATGTCCTCCACCACCTGTACTCCGGTTTCCATCCGGCTGAGGTAGGGGCGCACCAGATCGTTCAGTTCCGGCACATTTATGTCATCCTCTATGTAGTAATTGGTATGCAGCCCCCGGCGCACCGCTTCGGCGTAGATGGCCCGGGCGTAGTCGGTGCTGAAACTGTAATGGTCCAGCACATGCTCCTTGCCTGCGGTGGCAATGTAAGCCCCGTTGAAACAGATCAGCGGAGTGTCCAGCTGCAGTTTTTCCAGGTAGGGATAGGCGGTGGAATACATCCGCCCGGTACAGATCACCACCCGTACTCCTTTGTCCATGGCCCGGCGGATGGCCTGCCGGTCCCGGTCTGAGATGGCCAGATCGTCCTTCAGGAGAGTCCCGTCCAGATCGATGGCCACCATTCTGATTGCGTGTTCCATATGATTACCCCAGATCGTCTTTTATTTTTTCGGCCCGCTCCAGGGAGATCCCCAGGGCCCGGGCTATTTCCCCGGCCGGAGCCTGCCGGACCCCTGCCGGGGAACCGAATGTGTTCAGCAGTATTTTTTTCCGTTTGGGCCCTATGCCCGGCACCGAATCCAGTACCGAGGTGAGGGCCTCCTGCCCCCGCAGTTTCCGGTGAAAAGTGATGGCAAAGCGGTGAGCCTCGTCCCGGATCCTCTGTACCAGATACAGTGCCTCCGAGTCCCGGGGCAGGACCACCGGCTCCGCAGTTCCCTCCCGGAACAGTTCCTCTTCCTTCTTGGCCAGGCCGAAGGTGGGAATGTCTCCCGCCCCGTGTTCCTTCATGATCTTCCGGGCAGAGGACAGTTGTCCCTTACCCCCATCGATAATCACCAGGTCCGGCACAGCCCCTGAAGCGGACGTCCCCTTCCTCCAGGCGGCCAAACCGCCGGGTGAGCACCTCTTCCATGGAGGCAAAATCGTTGGGTCCCTCCACAGTACGGATCCGGAAGCGCCGGTACTGATTTTTCCTGGGCATGCCGTCCTCGAAGACCACCATGGAAGCCACGGTATTGGTGCCGGAGATATTGGAGATATCATAACACTCGATCCGCCCGGGAGGAGCAGGAAGATCCAGGGCATCGGCCAGTTCCTGCAAAGCCCGTCCGGTGCGGTCTTCCTTCATCCGGCGCAGACTCAGTTCTTCATAACCAAGCCTGGCGTTTTCCATGACCATGTCCACCAGACGGCGGGGCTGACCCCGCCGGGGATGGCGGATCACCACTTTCTTTCCCCTCATCCGGCCCAGCCAGTCCTCCAGCACCTCCTGGTCTGCCGGCAGAACGGAAACCAGGATCTCCCCGGGAAGATCCCGGGCCATGTTGTAGTACTGCTGGATGAAGGAGGCCATGATCTCTGCGTCCTGCATTCCCCGGACGTTTTTCAGTTCCACCCGGTCCCGGCCGATCACCCGTCCGTTGCGGACGAAAAAGATCTGGCCGGCCGCTCCCAGATCGCCCCGGACCAGCGCCAGGACGTCCCGGTCGTCAGAACTGTCGGTGACCACCTTCTGGCGGCGGGACAGGGACTCCACCGCCTGAATCTGATCCCTGAGACGGGCCGCCTCCTCAAAGTTCAGTTCCTCTGACTCCTTTTCCATCCGCTTTCTCAGCCGGGACAGCAGAGGGGCGGTCTTCCCCTCCAGCAGCATTAGGATTTCCTCAATTCTCTTCCTGTACTCCTGTGGGCTCACATACCCCATACAGGGCCCCAGGCATTTACGGATCTGGTAGTTGAGACAGGGCCTGGTGCGGCTGCCGAATTTTCCGTCGCTGCAGGTCCGGACCAGAAACAGACTTTCAATGATCCGCAGAACCTCGTTCATGGCCAGAGAACTGGTATAGGGACCGAAATAGCGGGCCCCGTCCTCCCGGCGGCGGCGCACCACTTCCACCCGGGGGTAGTCTTCCTTCACGTTAATCTTAAGATAGGGATAGTGCTTGTCATCGATCATCAGGATGTTGTAACGGGGCCGGTGCTCCTTGATCAGGTTCAGTTCAAGAATAAGGGCCTCGGTCTCCGTATCCGTAATGATCCATTCCACATCCCGGATCCTGCGGACCAGCAGGGCGGTCTTCGGACGGTCCACTTTCTCGCGGAAATAGGACTGGACCCGGCTTCTCAGGTTCTTAGCCTTTCCCACGTAAAGAATTTCGCCGGCAGCGTCCTTCATGAGATAGACTCCGGGACTTACCGGGAGATTACTGAGTTTTTCCTCCAGTTGCGTTCTGTCCAATCCAATTGCCCTCCAGCACTTTTTTCAGATACTGTCCTGTGTAGCTGCCCTCCAGCCGGCTCACTTCTTCCGGGGTTCCGGCAGCAATCAGCTGTCCGCCCCCCAGACCTCCGTCCGGTCCCAGATCCAGAATCCAGTCGGCAGTTTTGATCACGTCCAGATTGTGCTCAATAATCAGGATGGTGTTGCCCCCATCGGCCAGCTGATTCAGTACCGACAGAAGTTTTTCGATATCGTAGAGATGAAGGCCCGTGGTGGGCTCATCCAGAATATACAGGGTACGGCCGGTGCTGCGCCGGGAAAGTTCGGTGGCCAGTTTTACCCGCTGGGCCTCCCCTCCGGACAGGGTGGTGGCCGGCTGGCCCATGCGGATGTACCCCAGCCCCACGTCCAGCAAAGTCTCCAGTTTTCTGGCGATCCGGGGGAGATTTTTAAAGAATTTGAACGCTTCCTCCACGGTCATATCCAGCACATCGGCAATGGTCTTTCCCTTATAGCGGACCTCCAGGGTCTCCCGGTTGTAGCGTTTGCCCCCGCAGACCTCACAGGGAACGTACACATCCGGCAGAAAATGCATCTCAATCTTGATGATCCCGTCCCCGGAGCAGGCCTCGCAGCGCCCCCCCTTCACGTTGAAGCTGAAACGGCCCGGCTTGTATCCCCGGATTTTTGCCTCCGGGGTCCTGGCAAACAGGTCCCGTATCAGATCGAAGACACCGGTATAGGTGGCCGGATTGGACCGGGGAGTCCGTCCGATGGGGG